>JAJRYU010000459.1 GCA_024275615.1 Planctomycetota bacterium | reverse complement strand
GGCCTTGCCCGCGCCTTTACCCGGGTCAGTTCTTATCTCAGTCTGCCGTTTCATTGCCTCGCAGATCGCCTTGTTTACGCCAAGCTACGCCGGACCATGGGGGATTCGATCCGTTTCATCGTTAGCGGCGGAGGCGCGCTCCAAGCCCACGTCGATGAGTTCCTTGATCGAGCAGGCATCTGCCTTCTCAACGGATACGGCCTCACAGAGACAGCGCCGGTTATTTCCCTACGGTCCCCCTCAGAAAACGTCCTGACAACGGCGGGCCGCAGGTTAGAACAGACCAACTGGCGACTCCGCAACGAAGACAACACCGCTGACATCCCCAAGGGATCCCAAGGTGTTCTTTGGGTCAAAGGACCCCAGATCATGGATGGCTATCACCAGAACCCCCAAGCCACGGCAGCGGTGATGCAAGACGGTTGGTTTTGCACCGGTGACATTGCAGCCATCACCGATCATGACCAAGTGATCATCCGAGGTCGAGCCAAAGACACAATCGTCTTGCGAGGCGGCGAAAATGTAGAACCCGAACTGATCGAATCACCGATTCTCAAGATCCCTTTCGTCGCCGATGTTCTGGTGGTCGGCCACGGGGAAAAACACCTCTGTGCCCTTGTTGTCCCCGATCCGGAAACCCTCAAGTCACGATTCCCTGATCTCGACGACAAGATAGAAGCTGCGTCTCGTGATCCGAGAGCGGGTGCACTCATTCATGAATCGATCAAGACGACCCTGGCCGCGGCTCATGGCTTCCGAATATTTGAGCAAGTTCCGAAGATTATCTGCTTGGATCAGCCGTTTTCCATCGAAGAAGGCACTCTGACCTTGACCATGAAGAAGAAACGGCCGCAAATCGAAGCCCTTCATGCTGCCGCTATTGCTCGGGCCTTTGAAGACGGTTCTCCGAATGTCCATTTGGCGGAATAGGTGAGTGTTTTTGATCAGACCTCCTGAATGTCATAATAGAAGACTGAAAACCTCAAGCTGCCGGATGAACAAAGGTAGGACCAGGGCGATATCAAAAGATCGTCAACGGAGATCGTAATGCCCACACAAATCGAGCTGAACCCCAAATACATCGATTCACCCACCGACCGAATCATGGAGCAGATCGCCAGCGTGAGGAAGAAGTTAGGCGATCGTGTTGTCATCTTGGGACATCACTATCAATGCGATGAAGTCGTTCAATTTGCTGACTTTACGGGGGACTCCTTCAAGCTGGCCCGATTGGCAACAGAACGTCCTGAAGCTGAATTCATCGTCTTTTGCGGCGTCCACTTCATGGCGGAGTCGGCGGACATCCTGACACCCGATCATCAAAAAATAATTCTTCCAGATCTAGGCGCCGGATGTTCCATGGCCGACATGGCCAACATTGAACAAACTGAAGAAGCTTGGCGCGCCTTGGAAGCCGTCAATGGGTCGAATTCCTATTTGCCAATTACTTACATGAATTCCTCCGCTGATATCAAAGCGTTTGTCGGTCGGCACGGCGGCGTCGTTTGCACTTCATCCAACGCCGCGACCGTCTATGACTGGGCTTTGCAACAAGACAAACGCGTTCTGTTTTTGCCAGACCAACACTTAGGACGCAATGTTGGATTCGAAATGGGTATCCCGTTGGCAGACATGGTACTTTGGGACCCCATGCAGATTCCAGCTGACAACATCGCGCATGGTGCCGCCGACGCCCGCGTTGTCCTGTGGAAGGGGCATTGCAGTGTGCACGCCCGTTTTCTTCCAGAACACATCGATTCACTACGGTTAGAAAAGCCCGGTATTCAGATTATCTCCCACCCGGAATGTTCTTTTGAAGTAGTGCAGAAATCTGACTTTTCCGGATCTACCGAGAAGATCATCAAGACGATCGAAGCTTCGGAACCAGGGAGCACTTGGGCCGTGGGCACCGAAATAAACCTTGTTCACCGCCTGGCACAAATGAATCCGGACAAGGAAGTCATGAGCCTAAGTGGCATCAGTTGCTTGTGCGCGACCATGTATCGCATTGATCCCCCTCATCTCCTTTGGGCGTTGGAGAACCTCGAATCAGGCACGATTGTCAATCAGATTTCAGTCAGCGCCGAAACCGCGAAGTGGGCAAAAGTAGCCCTCGACCGCATGCTCTCACTGGCCTAACCTATTCACGACATCATAGTGCCAGCAGCGACATCGTGCCCGACCTCTTCGTCAATCACGACCTCGCGGTCGCTGTGGGTTAGGTTTGCTCAACCCAACGAGCCCAGCCGTTCGGCGATACATTGCCTCCAGAAACGACCAGGACTGTTGGGCCAACAGAGCAATCGATACTGCCTTCTAAGATTGAGGCCAGTCCGGCGGCGCCAGCGGGCTCGATGATCTGGCCCTCTTCTTCGAAGACAAGTCGAGTGGCTTCAATCAAGCTCTCTTCTGATACCGTTGCGACTCCTTGCACATGGCGCTTCGCTATTTCGAACCCTAGTTTACCGGGGATTGCGGCAGTTAGTCCGTCGGCAACCGTTTGGATATCATCCCTTCCTTGCCGCCTGCCAAGTCTAAGAGACTCCTTGAGCGTCCCATTGGCCTTGGGTTGAGCTCCATAGACCAGGAGTGGTTTGGATTCTTGTTGCACGGCCATGGCTATTCCGCTCAACAGACCGGCGCCACTGGTCGGCACAACTATCCTTGCCGTATCCGGCAAGTGCTCGATGATCTCAAAACCGACTGTGGCATCGCCGGCAATCGTGGCTACTGAGCCATGGGGATGGAGGCGTAACATACCCTGGCTTTCAGCCATTTCTTCAACAACATTTTCTCGGGAAGCATAGTCATCATCGCAAATAATGACGTCCGCTCCGAAGCGCTTTATGCGTGCCAACTTGAACGGTGCTATGGATGGTCTTGCAACGACTGTTGCTGCAACATGATTGCGCTTGGCCGCCATGGCCACGGCGCAAGCAAAGTTGCCTGATGAAGCGGTGACGACGCCACATCGCTGCGCCGCCTCCAGTTCAGTCAGTATATTGTAGATCGCTGGCCGGTATTTAAATGAGCCCGAGTATTGGAGGTTTTCGAGTTTGAGATAGATGGGCCCAGCGCAACGAGCAGAAAGACCTGGCGAGAAAATCAAAGGCGTCGACCGCGTCACCGAAGTCAAGGTTGTCCGAGCATCGGCGATCGCAGCCTTCAGCGTCTGCCAATCAACTATCACTTCTTGCCAGCTTTTTTCTTTGGTTTCTTCCGTACCGGATCAAGTTGTTGGGACTTGAAGAATTCAATCTTCATGATGATGTCGGTGTTGGGTGGAACGTCTTTGCGGCCGACTTGCCCCCACGCCAGTTCTGACGGTACATAGAGGCGCATTTTGCCACCAGGCCGAAGCTTGTGGAGTCCTTCAACCATACCCGCTGGCAAGGCAACTTGACGCAGAGTATTTGTTCCGCCCCGGGCGTAACTCGACTCAATCAGATTGCCGTCTTTCGTCCACCAAGCGTAATGCATGGTCACATGATGCGAATCTTTGATAGCCTCCCCTTCGCCGGGTTCAAGGATCTCGTACTTGAGGCCTGTCTCGCTCGTCTTCATGTTCTTCGTCGATGGATCAAAAGGTACGACCCAGCGGGTAAAAAGGTGCATGTATAGATAGTGAGAATCGCCCAGCAGAAAAGGTCTCTGATTGAGAGGGATGCCCTCAAAGTCCATGCGGACAAGAAACTCCGTACCCACTCGTGCTAGAGGCGAGAAAACTCTCAAGTAAGGTGGCGTTGCTTTCCCTGCTTGCCCACCAAGAATGGCGTGTTCACGGAGTTTCGAGAAGTCGATGATACGCCCGTCATCTGCTGTGGCCATGAAATCATAGACGACGATGCCAGTGTCTCCCGCCACTGGCCCGGTGCCGTCCTTCAGGATTACGTACGACTTCCTTGGTCCAGCGGGTTTGGACTTCTTCTCGTCAAACTCTGCGGGTTTGGGAAAGTCGATGTGATCAACGATCTTGTGAACTTCAAGCGCATAGATGACATCGCTATTCGGCGGAATCGAAGGGACTCCCATAGCGCCGAAGGCCATCTCACTGGGTAAATCAATGCGTACCTTGTCGCCGACCCTTAGCTTCGGGAACACCATGTCCAAGCCGCGAATCGAGACGCCAACATTCAAACGCCCAAGACCGTGCCCACGTCCTCCACGTCGACGGGTGGACATAAACTCTTTCTTGCTCTTTTGATCCCAAAGTGTCAAATGCACCATGATCGAGTCACCCGGTCGCAGAAGTCTTTTCTTGCTTCTGGATCGTCTCAAGTAACACCATTTTACGCCGTGGCCTTCGTCGATGGGATCGACCATCGGCGGCAGGATGAGATCCCTCTGCACCATCAGCGCTCTTTGCTTCTCGGTCAGCTTCTTCTGCTGTGGTTCGCCTGTTTTCGTCGATTTCCGCGACGTAGGTTTCGATTGTGGGCTTTTTTCACTTTGGGCAGCGAGAGGCAACACGAGGCATAAGCCAAGAAAAAGGGTGAACAGGTGATGTTTCACTTTGGACTCCAATGATCTACTCTCGACTTAACTGCTCGTTAAGTCCGTTGCTCGGTATATCGTCATACAGGACGGCTTGCGCATCATAGCAATTCCGCGAATTCTCTTGAAAGTGAAGCGAGATAAGCATTTTCGGCACATATTCCGATGAAAATCCAAACTCACCTTTCAAAATACCCAGCCAAAAGGGCCACTACTCATTTTCTTGCAATTCCACCCATAGTTCACGATCTTGGGACGAGCGAAGGAGATCTCTCCCATGTTCAATGACTTTTTGATTAACACTCAACTCGAGCTGCAAGACCGTATTCGCGCTCGGACAAGAACCGCCATCCATGAACAATCCATGGCAAAGCTCTCCGAAATCCACTGTGAGGCCGATGACGACACCATATATCGCCTCGACGCCTTTGCCGAAAAAAATCTCGGCGGCGACATTCGTGAGCTTTTTTCTCCCTACTGCCACCTCACCTTTGTCTGTGAAGGTCAGGTCCAGCACTCTTATCCGGCAACCACATTGGACTCCCATGTCCCCTCTTACATCTTGATTTTAGACCCGGTGGATGGAACACGTGGACTCCTCTATGACAAGAGATCAGCTTGGATCCTGAGCGCTATGGTCGAAGGGAAAGACCCAAGAGACTTTTCCCTCGCAGACCTCACCCACGCCGTCCAAACTGAAATCCCGACAACACGTTCTCAACTCTCAGACGTCCTTGTTGCCATCAAAGGCCAGGGAGTCCAAGGACGTACTTACGACCTTGAAACCAACAATTTCCAGCCTTTTGTGCCCAAACCAAGCAGCGCAGAGACTCTCAAGGGGGGATTCGCAACCGTCTGTCGTTTCTTTCCTCCGGGAAGAGATCGTTTGGCGGCACTCGACGACGCCCTATTGCAAAGAGTCCTGGGCCCACCTCGAGGGCGAGCGCACGTATTTGAGGACCAATACCTTGCCACTGGGGGTCTCGTCTATCAGCTTGCTACGGGGCGCGATCGTTTCGTCGCCGACCTCCGGGGCGTACTCAATCGCTATCGCCTTGAAACTGGCAAGGACAAGGGACTGACTTGTCATCCCTACGATCTTTGTACCTGGCTTGTTGCTGCTGAAGCGGGGGTGGAAATTACCGGAGGAGACGGCCAATCTCTTTCTTTCCCACTCGACACAACCTCTGAAGTCTCATGGATAGGTTACGCCAACCAAAAAATTCGTAGTCAAGTTGAAGAGCACATCTTGGAACTCATACCATCGTTTCTTCGCTATCGCGACATGGGACAAGATTGAGTACGATCTGCCCCGCTCGGCGAATGAAACGCCACCACCACCGCAACGAGGAGTATCAACTTGTCAGGAAGCAGGATCGTTATAGTGGGAGGCGGCTTTGCTGGCGTCAAATGCGCCAGAGTTCTCAGCAAGTCACTCCGGGGCCAAGGATGTGAGATCGTCATCTTCAACCGCGAAAACCACATGGTTTTCCACCCCATGCTCGCCGAAGTCGCTGGTGGTTCTCTTAACCCTGACTCAGTGGCAGCTCCCCTTCGTCAGATGCTCCCGGGAGTAAGATGTCGCACGGAAGATGTCCATGACATCAACATCAACGGCAAGACGGTGGTCTACAAGTCATATGACGAGCGCTTGGCAACCTTGGAATATGATCAACTCGTTCTCGCCTGTGGCGGCGATGTCAATTTGACAATGGTCCCCGGCATGGCGGACCACGCGTTCGCCATGAAGACAGTGGGTGACGCGGTAGCCTTGCGAGCCCATGTCATGGAGCAGCTTGAACGAGCAGAAGTCTGCGAAGACAACGCCCTGAGACGGTGGTTTCTATCCTTCATCATTGTCGGAGGCGGCTACAGCGGCGTTGAAGTCGCTGGGGAAATCAATGACTTGGCTCGATCAAGCCGTCGCTTCTTCCAAAATATCGCCGAAGACGACATTACCGTGACATTGATTCACTCCAGGGATCAACTGCTGCCGGAAATCGGCGAGAAGCTTCGAGAATTCACTGCCGAGAAGATGAGGCAATCTGGAGTCACTGTGACACTGAATGCCCGTGCCGCTTTGGCCACTCACAAGGGCATCAGTCTCAAAGACGGTTCAGAGATTTCCGGAGCCACGATCGTCTGCACGATCGGTACTCAACCGGCTGCCGTCCTTCAGAAACTTGAAGTCGCAAAAGAACGAGGCCGGCTCAAGACGCAGCCTGACATGCGTTTGCTCGAGCAAGAAAACGTCTGGGCCATCGGCGACTGCGCGGTCGTAACCAATGCCCACGACGATGCACCTTCGCCCCCAACTGGCCAATTCGCCGAACGTCAGGGGAAACAGGTTGCCATGAACATCATCCGCGTCTTGCGCGGTGAAACCACCCAGCCATTCCGGTTCAAGCCCGTCGGGCAACTTTGTGCCATTGGTGGCCATAAGGCTGTGGCCGAAATCATGGGCATTCGCTTGTCAGGATTTGTTGCCTGGGTATTGTGGCGTTTCATCTACTTGATGAAACTCCCGAGTTGGTCCCGGCGTTTCAAAGCAAGTTTTGATTGGAGTTGGCAATTGGTCTTTGGACGGGACCTTGCCCACCTAAAAACCGACACGACTCAAAGGGTCAGCAATGCCCACTACAAGGCAGGAGACATCATCTTCGCTGAAGGCGATCCAGCGACAAACTTCTACGTCATCGAAGTAGGAGAAGTTGAGGTCATCAAGGGCGAGACGAATGTCCTGGCAACGATCGGCCCGGGAGATTTCTTCGGCGAAATGGCGCTACTCAACGACAATCCGCGAAACGCAACGGTGAAAGCCAAGACCGACGTTGAGGTTGTCGTCATGGGCAAGCATGTATTCGAGCAAATCTCGGAATCGCTGAAACCACTCAAAGAAGTCCTCATTCGAGCGGCCCAGCAAAGAGCTGAAACATCAAAGTAGTCTGACCGCGTTCAGGCCAGAACCAACGCTCAAATCTCGCGAAGGACGCGATAGCATTCGACCAGCAAGTCTTTACCCTTGAGGGCCTTTTCTCCCAGTGCTTCGAACTCAAAAAGGTCCTTGCATTCTTCGTACGTCGCTTTGCCGACGACGACATCGCCTTCTTTGGCAACCGAAGACTCCAATCGACTGGCAATATTGACAGCGTCTCCGATGACCGTGTAGTCGCGGCGTTTCGGTGAGCCAATATCACCGGCAACAACAGGACCAGTATTAATGCCGACGCGCATGCCAACGGGTTTTTCGAAACCAACGATCTGGTTCAGTTCCGCTAGACCTTTTTGCATCAAGAGTCCGGCTCGAATGGCCCGTGCAGCATGATCTTCCTGATCAAGGGGCGCACCAAAGAACGCCATCATGCCATCACCCATGTACTTGTCGAGAGTTCCATCGAACAAGAAAATAGAATCGGTCAGACGTTCAAAAATCGCGTTGAGAAGCTGGGCAACCTCTTGGGGCGCCATATGCTCACTAATTGTAGTAAAGCCGATGAGGTCCGAGAAAACGATGGTCACCGCTCGTTCTTCGGCGATCATGTCCATGGCTGGCTGACATGTCGTGGCTCCCTTGACGATTCGGTCAACAACAGCAGGAGAATTGTATTTCTCAAGCCTTTCTCTCTTACGTTGTTCTCGGGCAACGTCTTCTTCCAAGGAGGTGCGCTCCGTGGCGATTGCCGCGAATATCGAAAGAGTAGATAAGAGCCTCAGTTGCTCTTTGGTAAAGTTCTTTCGCGAAGCGCTGCTGTCACAGTAAATGACACCCGTGATCCGCCCGTCCTTGTACATCGGAGCACACATGGCCGAAGAAATCTGCATCGCCATGATTGACGCTTCGGCACCGAAACGCTCGTCGGCCAAAACATCGCTAACCAAAATAGCTTGCTGCTTTTCGATAACCTCGTTGACAATTGACTCGCTGATACGAATCTTCTCATTGCTGTCGTTTTTTCGCGACTTGAAAACCCGGGGCCGTAACCCTTCTTCAGCGTCATATGAGGCGATGACCCCACGTTCCACCGGAAGGTTTTGGAATACAAGTTCTAAGACCTTTTCCAATAACTCATCGAGGTCGCCCCCTGCCAACATGGCTTGCGCTGCTTGATTGAATAGAGAAATAGCCCAAGCGGCGGCCTTATTGCCATCTTCAGGTTCTGCTGCCTTTGTTTCGACGATACTAGAAATCAGGCTCAAATCCGCCATGTTCAAGATCGCTGTCTTGTTTCTCCGTTCACGGCTGTGATCAATTTGGACTTGGTGAACTCCTGACGTCAACGCCGATGGAAGCTCGAAAGTAATCCTCAGTTCGCCCAAGCCAATCACGTCACGGTGTTGAAGTTTCGCTTTGACAATTGGCTTGCCATTGACTGACGTGCCATTGGCGCTACCCATATCAAATACGATCCAGTCTCTACCTTCACGGTAGATCGTCGCATGTTGGCGTGATATGCGTTCTTCAGGAATGACAAGATCACTACTGGGTGAGCGGCCCATGACGATTCGATCCTTGTCCAACTGGATCGTCGTTGGTTTCCCACGCATTTGGTAGGAAAGAACAAATCCGTCTTGTCCGTCCGCCATTGAGTCATTCCTCTTGACAATTGATAACTGCCAAGACCATAAGTCAATTCATGTTAAGGATCAACGTGGCGGCTCAAGGATCGAGAGCGAACACCTCTTTGCTGGTGAATCGGTATCAAACCCGCCCTATTCATAAGATTGTCGTCATTTGTGGTCACGAATTTGTGTAGCGGTTCTGAGCCAATCCCAGAGGCTCTTTCTTGGACTCATCGGCAGTTCCCCATGAATGTTCGATGGCGGCGGCGTGTTCGCATCGAGAAGTGAGCCGCAAGCGACCATCGGTCGTGAGTGGCGCTTGACGACGAGATCGGGCGCAAGGTTGTCGCCCTTGGCCGCAAGGTCGTGAATAATGCGGGTTAAGGGCGGAAACTTCCAATTTTGGGCGATCGATGTCCCCGTAGGGACGGTTTTTCTTCATTCCCGACTCAATCGACTGTGAGGTGGTGATTGACGACTCGTGGGGCGCTCGGGCACCATGTCGCCACGGGCGTCCACAAGGTCGTCAGTGTCTCGGAGCAATTTGTTGGCGACAATGGGACACACAAGAGTCAGTTCGGTCGAGATTCAATTGAAACATGAAGGACCCTCACATCATGGTGAAGATCAACATTTCCTACTCGGGCACCCTAAGTTTTGACGCTGTCCATGAACCAAGCGGCAGCAAGATCACCACCGACGCCCCTGTCGACAACCAAGGGCTTGGCCGGACATTTTCACCCACAGACTTGTTAGCAACCAGCTTGGGAACCTGTGTCGGAACCCTCATGGCCATCTACGCCGAACGCCACGACCTTGACCTAACAGGTTTGACCATCAGCCTTGAGAAGCACATGCAAGCCGATCCACGGCGCGTTGGGCACCTTCCGCTTCAAATCGACATGCCCATTGCTCTCAACGATCGGCATCGGCAAGGGATCGAAACAGCGGCTGCCCACTGTCCGGTAAAAAAGAGCCTGCATCCTGACATCAAAGTCGACCTCATATTCTCCTATCCTGGCTGATGGCAGATCAGGGGAAACATCAGGGAGGTCGCGAGAAATCCAGGCCAAGGCTCTCATGAGCGAGACTTGGGAAACGCACAGGGAGATAGACCATTTCAAGACGGACGATTCTCATAACCGGCAGCACTGGTTTCATCGGCAGTCATTTAATCGCTCATTTTGGCAAGATTGGAGGTTGGCGGGTTGTGGCTGATCATGTTGGCAGCCAAAGATGTTTCAATCTTGCCCAGGAAGGAGAAGTGAGCGCTTTCGTCGAACGGGAGCAACCCGATCTCATTATCCACACCGCCGCGATATCTGCGATCGCCAAGTGCAAAGAAAACCCGCGCCAGGCCCACGCAGTTAATGTCCAAGGGGTTCAAGAGTTAGCCAACGCGTGCCACGCCACACACGCCCGCCTGATCCACTTGTCCACGGACCAGGTTTTCGGCGGGAATGATGCTCCCTACGTTGAGGAAGATCCCTCGCATCCGCTCCACCTCTACGGCAAGCTGAAGGCAGAGGCCGAACAAACCCTCATTCACCACGAGTTAGAGACCACCATTCTCCGTCCAACCCTCGTCTACGCCGTTGACCGAAGGTTTCCATCCACTGCGCTTGAGAGCATACGTAGTGCGGCACTGACCCAAAAACGCATCGATCTCTTCGACGACGAATTTCGCACACCGGTTTTCTTGGACGACCTTATCTTCGCCATTGAACAATTCTCACAACGTCGAGAGCCTGAGCCGGGTTTGTTTCACGTTGCGGGCCCTGAGCGTTTGTCTCGTTTCGAGTTCGGCTCGCTCGTGTGCCAAGCTCTTCGTCTTTCTCCCTCTACTATCCGACGCACTTCCCTTGCGACCAGCGCATTCCACGGCTCGCGTCCTGCAGATCTGTCTCTTGTCACCACGAAGTTGAGCGCGACGATTCCGTGGTCACCCCGAACCCTGGTTTCTGCTCTGTCGTCATCGAGCCCAAGAATGTAGGCCTCCCTATCGAGCAGATCCTGGTTGAGTTCAAAAAAACATTCAGGTCAGGACATGAAATCTGCAGAGTGAGTCAGTCAAACAGCGATTAGTGCAAGAAAATGCGAGATAGTCCGGGCAAATGGGTTTTTTCTCTATTAAACACCATAAAGAAAACACTTTGTGTTCTGGAATTGGCGGCAAGATGTATATCTTGCTCATCGCAGTTCATCGCTTTTGAGTAAATCCAAGGCGCTGAGCCGAAACGAAACGTGACACACTCGAGTACATCATCGTCAAGGCGGCGATTACTCAACAGATACGGGGGTCTCAATCATGATGACCAACAAACAACAAATGACCCGTCAGACACTCATGGGAGCGCTGGCGATTTTCCTATCCTCGGCTTTTTGCCTTGGCCAACAGTTGAATTATGCCAACCACAGCACCGTCGCAACGGGTGTACTGCCAGCAAGAACAGCTGCATTCGACTATGACCAAGACCTGGATCTTGACTTGGCTGTCGTGAATGCGGGTAGCGCGACGGTGACAATTCTCGATAATATGAGCAACTTGCTCTTCTCACCTGGGCAAACTCTTCCCACAGGCCTCAACCCCACTGACGTTGATTTTGCCGACATCAACAATGATACCTTCATCGACCTGATCGTCTGTAGTAGAAGCTCAAACGACGTGCGTGTCTACTTGAATGACACCACCGGTGTATTCGGCCCAGCAACGATTATTCCCGCCGGATTTGATCCCTACAGCTTCACGGTCTTTGACTTCGACAATGATTCCGACTTGGACATCCTCGTCAACAATTACCTCGCTAACAAGATTTCTATCATCCAGAACGACGGCACAGGCACTCTCACGCTGATCGGTTCCGTGTTCGCAGGCGGTGGTGGGCCAACCGAACTTCGTTTCGGTGACTTGGACAATGACGGCGACGATGACATTGTTGTTGCTCTTGCCGGATCCAATGTCGTTCTCATTTCTGAGAATACCGGCACTGGATTCTCACCAGCAGGATTTGAAGCTACTGGTCTCTTTCCATTGGACCTGAGACTACACGATTTCAATAACGACGGTATCTTGGACATCATTACAGCAAATGTCTTCAGCAATACGGTCAGCTACATTCAAGGCACTGGGAATCTGAATTTTGCACCAGCTTTGAACATTTCGGTAGCCCCCCGCCCCGTATCTCTCGACGTCATCGACGCCGACAATCAACTCGGTCTTGATATTGTTGTGGCAACCATTGATGGCGCAGGCGTGTCCATTATTCAAAATGATGGTGCTAGCACATTCCCTAGCAGTACCCACATGGTCACAGGTCCGAATCCCATTCACGTACAAGTCGGAGATTTCGACAACGATTTCGATGACGATATCATCACCGTCAACCTTGCCAGCAACAACCTAAGCATCGTTGAGAACCAGATCTCGGGCATTCGTTACCCAGGATCTGATGAAGACCTTGATCTCGTTTCCATGATCAATGGAATCACTGTTCCTTCGAACTTGACAGTCGTCTTTGGCACGGAGGGAACAAGCGTCATGAACACTTTGATTTCCTTCGGCGGAACATTCAACAATACCGTCGGTGTCATGTTGGCACAGGCCTACAACCCAGGATTCCCGCCTTTCACCAATACGCCGGGCTTCTACATCAACTCCTTCGGTTTTCCACCAACGACGTTGATTCAACAGCTCTTGACTCCCGGCGGGATTACGGCTCAGTTCAATGTTCCCTTGGGAACTGCTGGGTTCTACTTCATGGTGCAGGGCGTTGCGATGACGCCAACAGCTGCAAATGGCATTGCCGCTTTCACTGACGCACTAGAATTCCGTGTGATTCCTTAGTGACGCATCTTTGCAACCGGCCGTTTGCCAGGTTGCCAATAGATTCACGTTTCGGAGGAGTCAGGGAAGAATCCTTGGCTCCTCTTTTTTGCTTCCGAAGGGTAGAGAATCACTCGCGAACCACTTGGAAACCTCCGGGCCGAGAAGCGCTCTTGAGAGTCATTATTTCTCCCTGCCTCACAATCTTGATCTCACCATTTTCTCCGGCCCGCCAGTCGGCGATGACACGGCGCAAATCTTCAATCCCAAAAACTTCTTCGCCTCGCATGAAAAGAATACGATCTCCAGCGAGAAGGCCGAATCGTTCAGCAGTGCTATTGTCCCGAACAGAAGCAACTTCGACACCCTGCGGAGTTCTCGCCATTGCCGCCGCTTGGTCACGGCCTTTTTGATGCTCTCGTGTCAACGGCGTGAAGTAACGATAGTAGACTTCCAACATCAGAACACCCATGGCCGTCGTATAGCTACGATCTCGAGAGCTCTCATCGGCATATTGAATGTACTGAGAAATAGGACGCCAAGAACCGTCCCGCTCTTGATTGTCCAAGAGAAGAGGTTTGAGCGATTCATTCCATCGTTGCCAATCCCGCCCTCCACGACGATGCAGGGCAAGCGCTGCGTAGTAATGAAAGTAGAGGTTTGACTCGGCACGATTCACAAATGCACTGGCCGACGCTCTGCGCCAACGGAAGCTCGGCGGTCTTTGAACAACGAACTCCAGTGCTGAGCGATACGCAGGGCTTGACGTCGGTACGTCAAAAAGCTGCATGGCAAAAAGCGCGGCGGAATTCGAACCCGGCAGAATGGGATAGCCGGAACTCAACCAACTTGGATTGTGATTATAGCGGATTGCGCGGCGTCTTTCATCGAACGACCCAAGCACAAAGGCCTTCGCTCGATCTAAGACCTTCTTCGGTACCTGCAACCCACCAATACGGGCCGACTTCAAGGCCATGATTTGCCAAACCGTGACGCTCATGCGCGGCCAGTTGTCATAACGACGCTCGGGATTGCGATAGTAGTAGCCCCAACCGCCGGCGCGGGGAGACCTCGAGCCCCCATCATGCTGCGCACGGATGATTCGGCGAATGCCCTTCAAGAGCGGTCTCCGAATACTTGGGTCTTTCGTCATGGCATAAGCTTCGGCCAAGGCATAGGTCGCGATTCCGTGACCGTAGGCCGAACAATCGCCGAAATGCCCGTTTCCTTTGTCCTGCTGAGACAAGATGAATCGAATGCCGTCGAGAATATCCTCTTTGAATTCGCTGCTATCGATTTGGTTGTAGCCACTTCCCAAAAAAGCCAAGAGCGCCAAGCCTGTTTTACCCAGCCGTCTATCGCCATACTTTCGATCTATGCGGCCGCTTCCCCATGCACCAGACTCTCTTTGACGACTAACGAGGTAACGAAGCCCGGCCAAGACAGCGGCTTCCGTCTCTTCAGTTCCGCCACCCATCTTCAGCGCCAGTGCCTTCGCCGTTCCTCGCCTGGAGGCCAACGCCGCCGGGAGTTTCGGTTTCTCGTCCACAAGCTTCAACTTGGCTCGAGCTGCGAAGAAACTCCGCGGCTGAACTTGGGGATCGGCAACGACGCCAGGCAATTGTGGGAGTGTGCTGGCGCTCAAGATCGCAACAACACGCTCGCCTGTGAGACGCGGCGCTTCATAGGTCGGAGCCGCGAGTTTCTTTTTACCGCTTTTTCTGGATCTTTCCGTCTTGGCAAGATGACGCGACGATCTTGATGGTGAAGACAATCGCCGCCTGCGGTGAGTTGCCACGGGAAGAGATGGTCTCACCTTCGACCTGCGCTTTCGCTGGGCCACGCCTACAGGAGCTGAGACGTCCACAGTGGCATCAACTGTGTCTTGGCTGCGATAGGCGACTGTCTTTTTGTCATTCTCAAGTCTCTTGCCTGCTTTGGCAATCACGTCGCTCACTTGACTGAGTGCCGCGAGGCTCTCGGAGTGTCTTTTGAACTTTCTTCTGCCCTCCGCCTGGGCCTTGGTCGTCAGAGTCAACATTGATGGTTCTTGCGGAGTTCTTTTGCGCGACCTGGAAAGCTCTTTGGTCTCGCTTGCGGATGTAATCGGTGAAGGGCGATTCGCCACAAAACTCGGCGCTACGTTGGCATCCTTGGAAATCGCGGTCTTGGCACGATGGGGCAACGAGTCATGAGTGCGCGACACGACAAATGTCGACTGAACTACAGTAGCTTCAACTGTTGGCGCCCCACTCGCAAGAGCAATCGGACGCCGCTTCCTCTTGGATGCAGCGACTGGAGTCGTGAGCTTGGTCATTTTGGATTTCTGAGCGTATTGTGAACGTGGCGTTCGTTCGGATGCCGGTACATCTTCACCTCGTGTCGTTGTTGCCGGATTAGCGACGAAACGCTGAGCTTGCCAATTCACAGCGCTTTCTTGCACTGAGGCCATTGGGCGTTTGCTCGCTACGACTTCACCGGATTGCAATCGACTTGAACTGTCACCTGATGCTGCCTCGTAGGCCGCCTTGGTCGACGTCTCTTGAAGATAGGTGACAGAGAACCCCTGAACAGCTTCCCCTCCCTCTTTAGCATTCCCCTCTCCCAATGGATCGATGTAGAGCATCAACAACAGATGAACAAGGACGGACAAAAGCAGGAACTTGAAGAACGGATGCAAGTGTTTCCATCTGAGCGCAAGATAGCCAGCGATCAACAAGGCGGCGAGGGCAATGAGAATGCGCATGAAAGTTGACCAAAACGCCGATTCGACCCTCAAGGCGTCAATTTCTCTCATGGCTGCTCGATGGATACCGAAGTCGAGCCCACCTCCACCGGGACGCGACCGAGAGAATACGATCTCACCACTTGGGGTGAATCGTGGATCGAGTTCATCTTCAGAGGTGCAAAGAGATGCAATGCGCTTGGGCGTGCCAAAACTTCCTTGATGGCGTACGGCGCGGTAAAGATCAAAATCTGAATCACCTAGAGGGCGAGCAGCGAGAACGAGAATACCGCCGCGCGAATCCGCATATGCCGAACGAATTTCCAGTGAATCCGCCCAAAATTCTCTCTCAACGATGGGTTGGGAATCAGGCAAGTAGATATCAAGAGTATGGGCCTTGTATGTCCCGTCGGACCCTTCAGCGACAAAATAGAACAGCTCACCCGCCGCAGTGAAGAATGGTTGACGTTCATCACCTAAGCTGCAGGCTGCGGTAATCTTCTTCGGAGAGCTAAAGCCGGTACGGTTTCGTTCAGAAAGGAATAGATCGTAATTACCATCACGATCGCTGGCGAAAACCAAGGATCGACCATCCGCCGAGAACGCCAACTCTCTTTCGTTTCGCTTACTATTCAGTTCAAAGATTGGTTCCGGATCTAGAAATGTGCCGACAACCTCTCCCTGTTTGGCACGATAGATATTCCACGTGCCTGCGTCGCGCCTGGAAAAGAATAGAGATCCATCAAAAGGTGATACAACAGCCCCACGCATCGACCCCAAGGTTTTTGAGTACAACTCTCCTTGATCTTCCCAAAGAAAACGAGCGGCTTTGTCCCAAACTTCCGCTGATTGCACATCCCTGCCGTCGGAGAACACACGAGTTCCAGGTAGCCCGTCGCGAGTCGAGACAAAAATAAAAGCTGCTACGATGCTGAAGAGAATGAGTCTAAATGCCGCGCGTTTCAACTAACGTCCTCCTTCGCCGCCGACACCTTGACTGGTTCCGATCGAAGTGGCTATGCCGAGTCCAGCACACATATCGAGGACTATGACAGGATAACGCATAGCAACATCTTGATCGGCGCGAATGAGTACCTTTTGCCGCGAGTTCTTTTCCTTAGCGCGTTCAAGAAGACGTTGGAGTTCCTCACGGTCGAGTCGCTCAGAGCCGACAAAAAAATCGCCGCCTTTGCGCACACTCACAAGCATGATTTCAGGAAGGTCTTTTATTGGATTCGCGTTTTCGGCACCGGGCAAAATCACTTTGAGGTCGCGTTCGTCCTCTTTGAAACTGGCAGTTACCATGAAAAAGATGAGCAGCAGAAAGACGATATCAATCAGCGGAGTCAAGTTGATAAGATCTCCGCTTTGGCCATCTTCAACTTGAATCTTCATGCTTGGGCCGCCTGTTCTTTTGGTTTCGGATTTTGGCTCGGAGTCGCTTTCGGTTCCACTCCCTTTCCCACTTGGTGAACCAATTCGACCAGATCCGTACCGATAACGCTCCATTCTTCGGCAGCTTTTATGACTCTTCCTTGCAAATGGTGATGGATGAGAACAAAGGGGATTGCTATCGCCAATCCGGCTGCAGTGGTGTAGAGGGCTTGGCCGATGCCCGGCGCCAACTTGCTCACACGTTCCGCCGCCGATGTCGTGTGAAGAAGATTGAATGTTGTAATCATGCCAAGAATAGTTCCCAAAAGCCCCAGCAGCGGTTCCACCTGAGCAAGGACACCGATCGGTCGAATGGGACGTTGCAGGCGTGAAGACTCCAGAATCCCCTGAGCCTCCATGGCACGTTCCATTTCGGAAACGCCAGCATGGGCACGCTTCAAGCCAATGGCAATGATCCGCGCTAGAGGCGTATTCTCAACGTTGACAAGAGTTCTCAGATTCTCCACCGAACCATGACTTGTCGCCGTGGCCACAGCTGTTCGTATTGTCTCCGGCACCAAACGGCTGCGCCTAAGGCCGACCAATCGCTCAAGGGCAAAAGCAACGCCAACAACAGACAGCCCGACGATGACGATCATCACCCATCCGCCCTTGTCAAAGAGATCTTTCACCCCCGCCAATGGTTGACCATCAGCGGCCAGTGCTGGAGAAACAAGGAGTAGCGTGCAAAAGACGGTCGTTAGAAAACTCTTCAAGGACTTCATTTACTCTTCTCCCGGTTCGCAAGAGTCTGTAAGTGTCGTTGGGCGATTTTGGCGGTCGCTTCATTGGGATAACGGTTAACGATATCGCGCCACATTTTTTTGGCCTCTGCTGGACGATTGAGTTCTTCGAGCAGTTCGCCGGCTCGGGCCAGCGCTTTCGCTGACCAGATGTCTACATCGTGAAAAATCGAAACCTTCAAGAACGCATCGACGGCCGCTTCTTGGCCTTGATCAACGAGAATGCACTCTGCCGCTGAAAATCGAGCGCGGGCAGCGTCCAATCGCGCACCCTTTTCCGCGACGTGTCGGTAGGCACGTATCGCTGTTCCGTAAATCTTGAGCGCCCTCGCGGAATCAGCAACGGCTGCCCACGCGTCGAGGCTCCAAGCGTCTTGGGCTTGGGCATCGAGAATAGCGTTGGCCCCTCGGACCGCCTCTTCGTGCCGACCAAGTCTAGACAAAGCGGAAAGCGTTCTTTGTCCCGCCTGAACGGCGAGTTCGTGGCGACTGTGTTTCTTTCTCAATTCCTGAAACAGACGCAGGGCGGGTTCAAATTCCTCCTGGTCAAAGCGACAAACCCCAGCTTGAAAAAGGGACTCTGCTTCGAGGGCGCCACCGGCCCGCGCCGCTTTTTCGAACCGCTCTGCCGCTTCCGATAGGCGCTTCTGTTTCATCGACGCCCATGCC
>JAJRYU010000458.1 GCA_024275615.1 Planctomycetota bacterium | reverse complement strand
GTACAATATCTCGCCGAGTTATTGGCAAGATGTCTCCTTCTTCACGCCAGCGTTGCCCGAAGCACCAGGCGTCTTCTTCGTTTTGGACGAAGTCTACGAAAAAGCCTGGCGACTGGCTGCAAATGACACCAACAATCCCGTCGGTTTCGGCTTCTTGGAACGAGCAAGTGATCGGATCGGGGCTCTTTACATGTCACAGTGGATACCGGGCGTCGGAGATTGGTCCACTCCCATGTTCGTTGCCACACGAGGTCAACTTGGCGTCAACGCAAACAGTTGGATTGATGGTTTGTCGATTTCAACTGATCTGAGTCCCGGAAAAATATCAGAAGTTCATTTGGTTCTCTCGGACAGTACCTCGGGTTCAGAAGAGCAACTCATCTACTATCGGGGAGCGGTTGATACCACGAAAACCACGCCGAAATTCACCTTCGAAAGTGAGGTTCGCCGGCGATTTATTTTTGCGGATGCGAAATCGAGCTCCCCGAGGAAGTTCATGAGCGCCGGGCGTAGCGTGGGTGCAGATGGGCGCCTTGGCGATTTCTGTATCGCCGACCCCTTCCCATCCAATCCGCAAGCAAGTCTGAAGCCAAGGATACGGCAGCTTGCCGACTGTTATCTAGCAAGGCGAGAAAGATGGGCGGGAAGCAAAGAATCGGCTCCCACTCTTAGCGCGTCTGCATTTCGCGTCTCAATCCGCAACAAACATGGAAGAAAAGCCAGCAAATTCGGTGATCGGATCGTCGGAGAAGTCGACCTCAAGAGAAAGAAGATGAAACGCATTAGGAACATCGTAAGAACCTGCGTCGCTGTCGGCAGCATCACGCCAGACAAGCTTACCGTCGAGTGGCGATACGCAACTGGCGAGGCCTCCGGCAAGAAAACGATCAAGCTCGACGGGTCTTCGATCTATACTTGGGATATCCCGATCATGGGCAAGTTCATGAGGAAATCCAAAAAATCGCAGCTCTTCATCACTTGGTACGCCGAGATCGCCCCAGACGAGAAGGGGAAAAGGAGAGTTCTTAGATCACATAAACTGATCATGGAGTTCCCAGAAAGATAGACTCAATCAAATCTCCGATTCCACAGACGATTGACTGCTTCACCTTCTACTTCTCTCCAAGGTTCAAACGATGCCAACAATTTCATATGTGGTCATGGCTTTTGGTGCGATCTTGGCGATCGTAGGCGTCCTGTTGTTTGTTCGACGAGGAGCGGATGGCGCCAACTCGATTAGGTTCCGTGGATTCGAATTCAAGCTTGCCAGCTCCTCGCTCGTCATTTTCGTCACCGGAGCAATCATGATCCTTGTACCGTACTTGAGTCGGCCAAGAAAGAAACCACCAAAGTCCTCGCCACCAAAAACGGTAACTGCCGACTCGCCCGATTCAAGCAATACACCGAGCATGAAACGACCGGCAACGATCAAGAAACAGAAGAAATGACCATTGTGCTATTGACTCATCCGTTGCTCTTGCGTGATCCCGTTGCCAGCGCAACCTCACCTTCGCCGATGAAGCGCTTGCCGAGAATGAGGCGCATAACATCTTCGAAGACGCAGTAGGTAGCGGGTAGGACCAAGAGCGTAAGCGCTGTTGCGAAGGCCAAGCCGTAGACGATAGAGACAGCCATCGGAATCAGAAATTGAGCTTGGAAACTCGTCTCCAACATGAGAGGACCCAAACCAGCAATGGTAGTGATGCTCGTCAGCAAGATGGCGCGCAAACGACTACGACCGCCATGGACAACGGCTTCAAACGCAGCAACTCCCCTTCTGCGCTCACGGTTGATGAAGTCAACCAAGATCAAAGAGTCGTTCACAACAATTCCCGTCAGAGCAACGCCGCCGATCATCGACAAGATCGTGAAAGGATAACCTGTGATCCAATGGCCGACTACAGCGCCAACGAAAGCGTAGGGGATCGCCAACATGACAATGACTGGCTGTAGGTAGGATCGAAAAAGTATGGCAATAATGACGTAAATGAGGAAGAGCGCCACCAGGAATCCGAGTTTCAAGGAACCAAGAGACTCGGCAGTCTGCTTCTTGTTCCCTTCGAAACTCAAGCTGACACCAGGGAAAACCGAAGAAATATCCGCGAAGTCTCGCGCCAATCCTGAGTTGATCTTGTTTGTCTTTCCCTTGGCATTGTCGACCTGGGCTTTCACGGTGAATGCGCGTTTACCATCGACCCTGGCTAGAGTGGCGAAACCACGGGTCGTCCTCATATGCGCCACTTCCCGAAGAGGTACTTGCCCTCCGGAAGGTGTCTCGATGCGGAGTGCCACAAGATCGCTCAACGTCCGGCGCGAATTCTCCGGCAAGAGTACGCGAACCTTGATCTCTTCGTTTTCACCTTGAAGTTCTTGGACCTCGTAACCAAACAGAGCATGCCTGACCTGAAGAGCGAGATCTTGAGTTGTGAGCCCGAGCTCCCGTGCATCATCGCGAAGACTGAGCTGAACTTCCAGCTTCCCAAGGTTGAGATCGTCCTCTAATTCTTCAACACCGTCGTAGCTACTGACAATTTCTTCGATGTGCTCAATAGCGTGTTTCAATTCCACAAGGTCATCGCCGCGAACACGGATTTCGATATCTGCGCCTTGGATGCCGCCACTTTTGGCATCGAAGGTGATCTTCTTTGTGCCACGGATTCCTGCCACCGCCTGCCGCCATTCCGCCAAAATAGGGATGGATGAGCGTAGCCCCTGTTTTTCGCGATTCTCCGCCGAAATCAACTCGACAGTGATTTGTCCGACCGTGGCGGGATCAGCAGTATTTTGCCGGCCTCGGTCCGAGAACGTGACACCCAAGACACTAAATGTGTGTTGGACCTCCGACGTCGCCAGACAAATCTTCTCCACCTGGTCAAGAACACTCAAAGTTTGCTCTTCGGTTGTTCCGGCTACCATCTCGATGTCGACGACGACGGTTTCTGCGTCCGAGTTTTGGATAAAGACGAACGGGATGATCCCTCCGAGAGCTAAACCAATGACAAGAAAACTCACAGCTGCAGTTGCAGCGAGAAAAACATAACGCCAGTGCAAAACGAAGCGTAACAGACGTTCGTATGCATTAGGCATCTTGCCCTCAAACAACCAAATGCGCATGCCATGGATTTTGGCAGAAAAACTGCGAAACATCGGCTTGGCTGGTTTCTTGTCGTGCGACAGGTGGGACGGCAGTATCAGAAAAGCCTCAACCAAAGAAACACCCAATGCGGCGACAACAACGATGGGAAGTTGCTTGAGAAAGACACCGATCGTGCCATCGATATAGGCCAGGGGTAGGAAAGCAACAACCGTCGTCAAAACCGCCGAAACCACGGGTACAGCGACCTCATTAACACCTTCAACGGCGGCTTGGCGAGCGGGCATACCCTCTCTGATCTTGGAGAACACGTTTTCACCGATGACAATGGCATCATCAACGATCAATCCCAGCACAACGATAAGGGCAAAAAGAGAAATGAGGTTGATCGTGCCGCCCATGAGATACATGAGGATAAACGTCCCCAAGAACGAAATCGGCAACCCCAGTGCCACCCAAAATGCCACGCGGAGCTCTAGGAAAAGGGCGAGAGCAAGTGCTACGAGTATGAGTCCCGTGCGCGCATTGCGTAGCATCAGGTCGAGACGTTCTGAGATGAGCCGTGTAAGATCCGTCATCGACGTGAGTTTGAGAGCGCCGCCCAGTCGCGTCGGGTGTTCCTTGACGAAGGCCTTCACGGCGTCGGCGATTTCAATCGCGTCTTCTTCTGGGGTCTTGGTAATCGTCACCATCACTGCAGGCTTGCCAGAAAACCGGCCGCGTTCGACACGGTCTTCGAAAGAATCTCGAATCCGGGAGATATCGCGTAGTCGAACCACCGTACCATCCGGCAAACTCTTGATGATGTGCTCTTCCCAAAGAAGAGCCTCAGATTTTTCTCCCAAAGTCCTAACGCCCACATTGCCACTTGGGTTCTTTAGAGTTCCTCCCGGTGAATCAAGATTGAGCTGCTCAAGGACCCGGCCGACTTCTGCAAAAGTGAGCCCATACTCCTCGAGTTTAGCGGGTTGTATCTCGGCTTGGATTTCTGGCGCTCGGACTCCCACCAAATTCGCTCGGCTGATTTCTGGCAAGTCAAGCAGGTCGTCGCGTAAATCCCTGGCGGCCTTTCTCAGGCGCTGCTCATCGACATTGCCATGTAAGACGACTGAGATGACTGGAAAGAAGGGGCGAACTTGAGATAACTCGGGTTCCTCGGCTCCCTTCGGCAGTTTTGCCGTCACCTTGTCGAGTTCGCCACGAATGTCGCTCAAGGCTTGATTGCGATCCGTGCCATCTTCCAATTCGATCGTCGTTGATGTGACACCCTCGAAAATCGAAGTACGGATCTCATCGATGCCCTCGACGTCTTCGATTTCCCGCTCGACGCGACGACTAATACTCTTCTCAACGTCTTCGGGCGAAGCGCCAGGGTACGCTACAGAGATAGAGATAAGCTCGGGCTCGGAAGTTGGAAAAAGTTCGCGTACCAAGGTGAAAGCGAAGTAGCTGC
>JAJRYU010000457.1 GCA_024275615.1 Planctomycetota bacterium | reverse complement strand
CTCTCGGGCAGGGAGGGATGCCGGAGTGGTCGAACGGGCCGGTTTCGAAAACCGGTGTACTCGCAAGGGTACCCAGGGTTCGAATCCCTGTCCCTCCGCTTGGAGAGATGTCGGAGTGGTCGAACGAGCACGCTTGGAAAGCGTGTGTGCTCGAAAGGGTACCCAGGGTTCGAATCCCTGTCTCTCCGCCATATTGAAACCCCGATCTCGGTGAGATCGGGGTTTTTTCTGCTTGCTGCAAACGTCAATTCGAACATTAGACGCAGTAGGTCTCATCCTGTAGAATCCGCCCCAACCACGCCCAGGCCTCATTTCGAGGCCTGTACGCGTTGATGGATGGATGTCCCAAAGAGGTTTTCCCCATGGCTCGACCCAGGCAACTTTTTGCACTTATCCTTGTCCTTCTCTATGGCTTGGCAACGCCCTGCATGGCGGCGGTACCTGTCGATTCGATAAGTCCTGCTTCCTACTACACGTTCAAAGAAGGGGATCAGGACAAGAAGATATCCAGTGATCCCAAAGCGGACGCAGAAAAGTCGGAAGAGGCCAAGAAGAAAGCAGAAGAAGCTGCCGAGAAGAAGGAATATGAGGAAGCCGGGTTCTTTCGCCGTCTTGAGCTGAAGATCGACAAATATGCCGGTTACCTCAATGGAGGCCTTGAGCATGTGATGTTCTGGGATGGTCTGGGGCTCCCCATTGTCTTGCTCTGGTTGCTTGTTGGCTCAACCATCTTCACCTTCTATTTTGGCTTCATCAACATTCGTGCATTCAAGCACGCGATTGAGGTGGTCAAAGGCAAGTATGACAATCCCAAGGAAGCGGGAGAGGTCACTCACTTTCAAGCTCTGTCGTCGGCACTCTCGGCCACCGTTGGTTTGGGAAATATCGCCGGAGTTGCAATCGCCATTTCCATGGGCGGACCTGGGGCCACCTTGTGGATGATCGTCGCTGGTCTCCTAGGCATGAGTTCCAAGTTCGTCGAATGCACCTTGGCCATCGTCTACCGGACCGTTGATGAAAACGGCAAGGTCTCAGGTGGCCCCATGCATTACCTTGGCATTGGCCTTGGCAAAATGGGTTTGGGAGGAATGGGCAAAGGTCTGGCGGTACTTTTCGCCATCTTGTGCATCGGTGGGTCACTGGGTGGAGGCAACACATTCCAGGTCAAACAATCGCTCGGTGCGATTGGTGCCACGGTTCCCTTCCTGGCTGAGAATGGTTGGGTCTATGGCATCATCATGACCATCCTCGTTGGCGTCGTCATTATCGGTGGCATCAAACGTATCGCGCAAACGGCGGAGAAGGTCGTGCCCGCAATGTGCGGCTTGTACATTCTGGCTTGCTTCACCATCCTCGTGATGAAATTTGACCAGATTCCCTCGGCCCTGGGAAGCATCTTCACCGAGGCATTCAAGCCCGTTGCGATAAAGGGTGGATTCGTCGGCGTGCTCATTGTTGGATTTCAACGAGCAGCATTTTCAAATGAAGCTGGCGTCGGCTCTGCCGCAATTGCGCACTCCGCCGCCAAAACCGACCAACCGGTTCGCGAAGGTATCGTCGCCAGTCTTGGCCCATTCATTGATACCGTTGTTGTTTGCACCGTGACCGCCCTGGTGATTGTGATTACTGGGGCTTACAAGGATCCAGATGCGGCCATGACTGCGGCGAGGGCGGGAAAAGAAGGAGCTCTTCTGACGTCCATGGCATTTGAAGGGGTCATCTCCTGGTTTCCAGCCCTGCTGAGTTTCGCGGTCGCCATGTTCGCCTTCTCGACGATCATCTCCTGGTCCTACTACGGCGAACGCTGTTGGACCTGGATGTTCGGTGAGAAGGCGTCCATGAGTTACAAAATCATCTTCCTCTGCTTCGTGTTCCTGGGTTCAATCGTTTCGGCGGAGAACATTCTCAAGTTTAGCGATCTCATGATTCTCGGCATGGCTTTTCCGAATATCGCTGGTGTTCTGATCTTGGCACCCAAGGTCAAAGAAATGATGATCGTCTACATGCGGAAGCTGAAAGCCGGAGAATTCAAGACCTACAAGTAATGGCGGGTCAGATGCTGTAGCCTTTGACGTTTGTGCAAATTCCTGAAGCGAGATCGAAACAAAAGCGATGCGCCATGCAAGTGATGGTGCCGTCGCTGTTGATCTTCCCCTGTCGCAGCAGATCGACACCGGCGTGAGGACAGTAGCGTTGTCTTTGAAAGGTCTGACCTTGCCACTCGAATGTGGCCAATTCGGAATCTTCTCGATTCGCGCGCCTCAACTCATAAGCTTCCAACGCCGACATCATGTCTTTGTCCATGTACTTGAGCAGAGTCTTGAAGTGAGAAATGAAGCGGTCAGTCTTTTCGTCGAAACTCATGCGGATGGACAAGAAAACGTCATCCCAGGTGGCCCTTCCAGCCAACACGTCGGTGAGGGCTCGAGCTGGAGCGGTCAACAAGTAGAGAGAATCATCGGCTAGTCCAAGACAGGCGGTTTGCGAATCAAAGTCCACTGTAAATTCGCCCTGTTCGTCCATGCCTTCAATGAGGAATGAAAGTTTGCCGCCCATTTTATTAGCAACGTAGGAACTGATATTCGCCATTTGATTGAAGTGTGCCAAAAGTTCTGCTTTGGCTGGAAGGTCACCCAAGTCGAAATCAAGTTCATCGCGACGGCGGTCGCGGTAGGCATCAATGTAGGTGGTCTTATCTACAAAAGGGAGGAGCCTCTCCGCGTTCAGATCGGTTGCTCGCCACATGAATTTATCGGCGAAACTGTCGCCGGGTAGAAGAAAGAAGGCGGCGTCTGCGATGTCCGGGCGAGTCTCTTCATAGTGGCGCAGGATATCCAGTTGATCGGGGAAGACGCTCGCTTTCGACAGGTCATTGTGGGGAGCCAAGTGAGGATCAAGGAAGACGGGAGGGCCAGCGAAAAAGAGTATCCGCTCTGGTTTGAAGATATCGACGACTCTCTCGCAGTGCTCGAACTTGAGTTGACGTTTTTCGGCCTTTCGCTTGACCATGTCTTCCGGGCCATAGAGATAGTTTATGGGATACTCACTGGCTCCTGACGCTTGCAAGGACAGGTAGGAGACGTGATCGCCAAGCGCTGCGATCCGCTCCAACTGATTTGTGTTCAACCGCGCGTCATTCATGTTGACGAAGAAGTCTTTGTCATCCCTGACGACAATGGCTGAATCAATTTGACCTGGAGATTCTTCTGGGACAAAGAATGCTCTGGCTCCACAAGTTAGATCAAAGCCAGTAAACGAATCATGCTCGATCAGCCGTTCTTTGAGGTCACCTAATTCTTCTTCGATTCGGCGACGAAACCAAATGGTCGCAAATTTGGCGATATGCACGACTAATGCCGGATTCTCCTCGAGGGCACGACGCACAATCGGCGGATCAAAATGATCTTCGTGGTTGTGAGAAATCAGAATGTCGCCCACACCCTTGATGGCTTCAGCGAGGTGAGAGTGGTTTTCCGGAAACTGAAACCACGAGCGAAAAAAGGCACCGGTCTTGGAGAACCACGGGTCG
>JAJRYU010000456.1 GCA_024275615.1 Planctomycetota bacterium | reverse complement strand
GCTCGTTCAGGTTTCGTCCGCGGTGCTGGGGCTGAATTCTCTGGTAGCTTCCAGCCAGCCTCACCACTCCAAACCGCTTCCCCTTCACCGTGTGTCAGTTCTTTCGGTGTCTTCTCCACAGGTTTTTCTGGAGTTTTGGGTGCTGGTTTCGGATTTGGCCGATCTCCCTGTGGGCGACGGTTGGTTTCTTCTCGCCGGGGGCGTTCGTCTCTGCGAGGCCGTTCATCGCGTTGAGGCCGATTGTCGCGACGGGGTCGCTCATCTTGACGCGGTCGGTCATCCCGTCTTGGACGTTCGTTGCGCTGTGGGCGTTCATCACGGCGGGGACGATCCTCTCGGCGGGGTCGTTCATTTCGAGGTCCATTGTTGTCCCGGTCTTGGCGAGGGCGGCTATCTCTGGCTTGGCGTCGCCCTTGCCGGTCATGATCATCCCCTCGTGAATCTCGTCTTTGCGGACGATCCTCCCGTTTCTTTTCCTTGGGGGCAGAGATGGTCTGGTCATCGTCAGGGAGATGAGTGGTTTTGACCATGTTGTCGAGTGCCTCGACTTGCCGCGGGAAGATCTCTTGATCCAGCTTGAACATCGCCTCCTCTTGGGCTTTGTCTTCGCTGGCCTTGGATTGGGCGGCATGGGCAGCTTCGGTTGAAAAGCCAGCATCAGCGGGGATGGCAGCACTGGGCTCTTGGGCCCTTGCGTGTACCACTGGTGGCTCAGTTTGGTTTTGGGACTGGGCGAAATCGACAGTCAGGTGGATTTCAGACCCTTCGTCTGAGGGGCCATAATCAAAGACGAAGGAAACTCGTGTTTGCTCGCCGCGTTTGACGGAAGAGCGGACTTTGACGTCGCCACCACCGACTTTTTCGATGCTGACGGATAAATCCTTTGCCGGCTGTGAAGCCTGGCTTTCGGATTTCTTCTTGGGGAAGGAAGATTCACTCACTTCGATCTGGTTCCTTCGTTCGGCGGCGATGTGTTTCGCCTGGATATAAAACTTCTCGTAGTCGGCTGCATTCTGTTGCAGCGTCTTGACTTGCAGTCGTTGGCTCGCGCAAGCGATGCGTAATTCGCGGTCTTCGACCAAGCGCATGATACTGCGTTTCAAGGCCCCAGCGGAAGAGGGATCAAAGACCAACCCTGCTCCTGATGCGGCAATGGCCTCGCGCATGGCGCCCAGGTCGGAGGCAACCACGGGAATTCCTGCCAACATGGCTTCCCTAATGGTGAGCGAGAAGGTTTCCCACCACAAGGACGGGACCGCGAGGATGTCAAGGCGAGACAAGATCTTGGGGACAGCGCTATTGTCGTAAGGCCCCATTAATTCCACGCGATCGGGCCGTTTCACAGACTTCTTGAGCTCGGCCAAATAATTCTCTTTTTCGTGCCATGGCGGGGCATGCCCCCAGATTTCCAGTTTGAAATCCCCATCCAAGCCGTTGAAGGCTTCAATCAAGAGGTGGACACCCTTTGTTGGGATGACGCTGCCGATGTAGCCAATGACCTTGGGCGTGGGTCTAGGGTCGTGGGGCGCGCCAAACATGTCGTGGTCGAGGCCGTGAGCCAGCGCGACGAACTTGCGGGGATCAACACCGGACGCTTCGATCATGCGATCGCGGTGGAAAGCTGAAGGTGTCAAGATGACATCGCAGAGAGCCAATGTGCGCCTCATGAATAGGTCCCAGGGGGCCAGAATGGGTGATTGGTTGGCCTCAGGAGCAAGATCATCGAACCAGCCGGGCCATAGAGATTGCAAGCAGGCGTGGCAGGTCTTGCGGTCGATCGTTTCGCAGATGTTGCCATTGGGGTGCAAGCGCTGACCCCTGGGACAAATGGTCCAGAAATCGTGGAGCGAGTAGACGAGGGGGATTTTCCGTCGTTTTACCGCTTCGATAATGGTGGTGGAGAGGCCGGTCAGGTGGTGAATATGGACCACATCCGGCTCGAAGCTGTCCAATTCGCTGACAAAAGCTTGATGGGCACCTTCATGACGCCAGGTCGACTCAAAGGACTCAAAGTCTTCATAGAGGTTGTTGTAGCGTGTGACCAAGAGGCCTTCTTGGAAGCCATGAGTGACGGTGCCATGGGGTTCTTGAAGGTCACCGCTGCGACAGAAGATCCTCACTTCGTGATGTTTTGCTAGCTCCTTGGCAATTCCCTGGACGTGCAATTCCGTCCCGCCCCAGGACTCCGGTGGAAAGGTGTGTAAAACAAAGAGGATGCGCATGAGGTACAATCAACCCAAGATGAGAAGTCGCGAGGACTTATCGTAAGGTCTGTCCGTATCTCGCTCAATAGCTTGGTTGTGGATGAATCTCGGCCCAAGCGGTTTCGGCAGATGAAAAGAAAGCGGATCTGTGTTATTTCTTGAGACCCCAATCACGAGCCAAGGTCGAACAAATGCGGATTCTGCACGTAGCACACGAATTTCCACCCTATGAGTTCGCCGGAACGGCGATCTACACCTACAACATTGTCAAAGCTCTTTCGGAAGACCACGAGTTGTTCGTGTTCTCGCGTCTGGAAGACAAGAATGTTCCGGCCTACAAGATCATCGACGAGGATCGTTCCGGTTATCACGTCCGCTTGCTCAGTCGACCAGACTTGAGCTGGACGCCCTTCGATCATTCGTATTCTGACGACCGCGCTGAGCGCGCGTTTACCGACTACCTTGATGAGGTGCAGCCCGACGTCGTCCACTTCGAGCATATCTTGGGCATGTCCTACACCGTGGTGGAGGAGGTCAAGAAACGCAAGATTGCTTGCGTGTTCACCTTGCATGACTTCTGGACCATGTGCCCCATGGGGCAACGCATGTGCTACACCGATCGTTCTCTTTGCGACGAGATTGATTTCAACAAATGTGGCCCCTGTGTCTTTGGCGATGGTTGGAGTTGGAACGACGCCGAGGACCCTGAGCATGCTTTGGAGGACGAGAACGGCTTCCAGCACTATTTCAACCAACGGTTTCGGACGACACCCGGCCTATTTGCCCGTCGGCCCAGAGCTTTGGCCTATGCCGCAATCAAGAGTGCAGGGGCTGTCCTTGGCTTCGATCCAACAATGCCGACGCCTGAGGTTCTTTCGGAGCATCCATTTGCGGTCCGATTCCGACGCATGCAAAAAGCGCTTTCTC
>JAJRYU010000455.1 GCA_024275615.1 Planctomycetota bacterium | reverse complement strand
CAGGGTTCAGCTCCTGACACGAACATTAAGATCATTTGCGAACTTGAAGACAGTGCTGCCTTCGTGAGCGCAACCGGCGCAACTGCAGGAAGTCATAGTGATGGTAAGGTCACTTTCGCTTCCTTGCCAAGCTTGGCTGCCGGGGCAGAAGCAACATGGCGCGTGACAGTTAAGGCCGTTGCCGAAGCTGACTTCCGCTTCAAGGTGATCCGCACGACGGACAACACCACCCGTCCGGTTGAGGAAACTGAGTCCACCAACTTCTACAAGTAAGTCGGCTCTTCCGATAGCGGAACGAAAATTGAGGCCAGCTACCCATGATCGGTAGCTGGCCTTTTTTCTTGGTGAGAAACACACGCCCCCATCAGAAGTTCATCTGAATCCACCAGTTGACGCGAATCATGTCGCCCTTCCCTAAGGTGGCCCAATCTGTTCGCCAGTAAATCACATCGAAGCCTGTCCACAGGCCGCCGCCGAGATCCAATTTCGATGAGCCATAGATGGTGAAGTTCCGTTGACGATTCTCGCCCTCGACCAAGGGGTTGAGGTCGCCGTTTTTGGGATCATCGAGGCTGGCTCCGAATGCCAATCGAAGTGACTTGGTCACTTGAACATGAAGTTCCGCCCATCCGCCCCAGCCACGAATTTCATCACCTGTCGCGGTGTTGATGTCTTGGAGTATGCTACCTCTAATCCCGCTCAGGGCTTGGCCTACCCAAGCTTCGGCTCTCAAAGTGACGGGGCCAAAGAGAGGAAGATCAATGTCGACGCCGACCATCCAAGGATTGAATTGGTCCTTGCCATTGAATGATGTATCGGTGTCAATCTGAGCGAGGTAGCCATAGAGACCGAGACCGACGCGTTTGTGTTCGACCCAAGAGTCGAATGCGACGCCGAGCCGAATTTGGCCGTGAGGCAAGCCACTGTTGATGCCGTCCAGATTCGTTCGACCTCCGAGGCCGTCATTGTCGGAACCGTCAACGGCCCCTTGGAATCCGGCTGCAATCTCTACCTTGAACACGACGCCTTCGTTGTTCCCATGCTTCCAAATGAGCTGAGCCATCGGACGACGATCGCCCAGGTTACCAGCGCCCCACAACAAGAACTGGGTATGAACCGCTGGCAGAAGCGGGGCGATGATGTCCCAGTCCTGGCCGAAACGCAGGGAGACTTCTCCGAAATCGATGTTGATGAAAGCCAAGCGAATTCGAGGCGCTTCTCGTGATTCCTGACGGCCAAGCAAATTGTCGAAGTCCATTTCAATCTTAGCCGTGGTTTCGGCAGCGCCGATCTTCCCAGCATTGATGTCGATTCCGATTCTGGTGAGCCGAGAATCAAAAGCGAACTGATCATCGTTCTTGCCGAAGGACTGTGAATCGTCCTCGGGCAATACGACAAAGGGGATGATGGGGTCGTTGGCCCGTGCAGAATTGTAATAGGTGTCCAAGCGCACGAATCCATAGAAACGGATCGGTAACCCGGACTTGGTTGCCGTTGTCCAACCGGCGTCTTCATTTTCGCTGAGGAGAGCATTGAGTTCGGTTGCCAAGGGCGAATCAGAACTACCAAGCCTCTGCTCATGAAGTGTCACGGTCTCGTCACGTAGGATCTTGACTTCTGATTCGAGATGAGCGTTTAAGGCTTGAGTGCGCTCAAGGGCTGCGGCGATGCGGTGGTTTTCGTTTTCAAGTCGTCTAAGGCGTTCTTCGACATCCTGTTGTGCGAAGGTGATCGTCGCCAGGCTAAGGAGGATCACGACAATCCAAAAGAGTCGATTCATGATATGGCGGGCTCCAAAAGAGCTGCGCAGCGGCTTGCCCGAAAACGGCAAGCGGAACCTTAGCTCCACCCGCCATCTATAGTGGCGAACACGAGGTGAAATCTCTCGATTTCAACGACAAGGGGAATCAGAGGGTCCGTCGCGAAACTGCGCGGCGATCGTCGACTCCTCAGTCTCAGCAGTTGCGTAGCAGGTTCATTTACGGTTCCTCGCGATAAGGCCATTTCCTTATCTCATCACAAGGTTAAGATCATTTGTTGCCTTTTCAACTCATGGGCAATCTTCCCGCGAACAAACAGCACCGTTTGTGAATGGTCTTTGGCGTCTTAGGATTGCCCATGAAACTTTTGCGCCACAGTCTGGTCTTGACTCTCCTCCTGACGGCCGGATGTGCCAGTCCCATCGTCGTTGACAGCAGAGCTCAACCCAAGCTTGCCTCGATTCGCAGCGAATTCTCGGCAATTGTGGCAAACGCACTCCATGACGATGAGGTCGAGTGGGTTTCCGGGTGGTCTGGAAATTCAGCCATTGCCGAGCACCCAGATGGCTCCATCATGGGCTACTGCTATGAATGGCAGGAGTTAGTCTTTGAGAAGATTGCCGCTTTGGTTCACCGTCAGGGATGGGAGCTCGTCAAGATCAACATCAATCGTGATTGGTTCAGTGAACACCATGCCGTTGTTGTCTTTGATCCCAAGGTCATCAGCCAAGAAAATCTTTTGGTTCGCTTTGGCCCCGAGGCCTATGTCTTAGACGCTTGGCAGCGTGGGCATCCGGATGTTTTTACCCTCGAAGAGTGGCTGTCAATTCCGGTGATCGTCTTTGAGGCTGCCGCTCTTGAGTTGGAGTCTGGCGTCAACTGGCGGCCTTGAATGGGGTTGCGCCTTGCCCGCCTTATTCCTGAGATTGTGGGCCTTTGCGGTCACGATTTTTGT
>JAJRYU010000454.1 GCA_024275615.1 Planctomycetota bacterium | reverse complement strand
TGGCGTTGGCCAAGGGTTTGTAGTCATGACTCAATACCTTTCCTGACACACGAACTTCTCGGGTCATGGGGATGTCGGCGCGACGACGTTCGCCACTTGCCAATTCTTCAATCTCGATTCGGCCAGACACATAACCCGGTGATTCGATCTGCAAGCGAACATCAGCATGCTGACCACCCACCAGTCCATAGAGTCCGATATCCTCACTTGCATTGAAATGAACTGCCGCAGAGTGAGCGTCGAGGATCGCAAATTTTTTGCCCCGCGAACGCGAAGAAGAGTAATCAGTGGTTATCACCCGATTTCCGAGCGACTTTCCCGTGTCAGCGTCATAAACCCGGCCGAGGACTTCGCCCGATTTTTCTAAGAACACATGGGCTGATTCGTCGCCTTTCTTGACAATGATATCACTGCGAAAGTAGTAGCCCTCGGCATCGGCTCTTAGGCGAAAACGACGGGTGCTCAGTTGCTGAAATCGTAGTTTCCCTTGATCGTCCGTCGTGCTAACCGTTTGGTTGAAGGCCTGCAGGATTTGATCCCCGGCTTGGTAGTCGATGGGAGAAAGAGAGATTTTGGCGTCTGCGATCGGATCGCCCGTCGCCAAGTCTGCGACTTGCACCGTGAGCGAATGCGATCGAGTCATCTCGATATCCACGGTTTGTGTGGCACCATTTGCGACGACAATGCCATCCATTCCGAACGGACGATATCCGGCGGCAGTTGCTATGAGCGCCACCTTGCCCGAACGAACTCCAGTGACTGAGAATTGGCCATTCTGGTTTGTTGTTCCTTCGCGCGAGGCTTCTTCGTCGAGGCCGACGAAGAAGACACCAACGCCCCCTCGGCCTAAACGTCGCCCCCTAGGTCCCACGGTCACCAGAGCTCCAGAAATGACAACGCCGTCTTGGTCCCGAATCTCCCCTGCGAGGACACCTCCAGATTCAACCACGAGCTCGCCGACGTTCAGATCTCTACCCTTGAGTTTGAGAAAATGGCGTTCAAGAATGGCGCCAGAATCCGGCGTTACACTCAAATGAACAAGAGAGTACCCCAATGCCGGACTTTCAAAGCCCCCTTGAGGGCCCAAAGGGAACTCCATTGTCTCGGGCAGTGGCACTGACGAGTTTCCGCCAGGCGGCAGTCGAAACGAGAGGGTCACGAAGCCTCTGACATGTTGCCCCAGACTGTCGACCACAGTCCCCCTAATCACACCATCATTTGCATCGGAATCGACTTTGGCTGACCTGCGGTGAACGCCGCTGACATCGTCCTTGATCTCGACCTCGTCGACGTCATCAAGTTCGTCTGTGTCGGATTCCTGCCAAAGCACGAAGATGGCGACCACGACAAACGCAATAAAACCCAGTGCCGCGAAGGCAAGCTTGTTTTTGGCAAAGGAAACGGACAATTGATGCTCCCATGACCGCATTCGGCGTTCGATTGACAGAGCGGCCCCCCCTTGAGGCGAAGAAACTCTCGGTTTGCCCCTCGGCGGTCGTTACAATGCTGAATACCATAGACCGCGTCTGAGATAAACGAACTCCTTGCCAAATTGTACCACGTGCCCGTTGGAGAACAGAATGCTTCGTCCTTGTTCGAGACCTCTTTTGTGGCTGGGAGTTTTGGTCATCTCAGCTTTTTGCACCACGGGAAAAGCGCAGGAAACCGACACGTCTTGGCAGACCTTGTTCAAACGAGGCAAAGCGGCATTCGGCGCCATGAAAGCGGAAGAAGCGGTCGACCTGTTGGGCCGCACCTTGGTTGCCATCCCAAAGAAGCCGGAAACCCTCGCCCAGAGGATTGAGGCCCACACGCTTCGTGCTGCAGCATTTGATTTGCGCAACAAGAGCAGAGAAGCGCTGACCCATGCAAAAGCTGCTCTGAGACTGACGAAGGAACTCCATCGGGGTCCTGGGGATCACACCTGGATACGCCCATTGCTCTTGGTCGGAGGATTCCAAGTGAAGACTCAAGATCGGATCGGAGCTCTGAGAAACTATGAACAAGCGCTCAAGATCAGCCAAGAAGATGCAGAGGCTGACTCAAATTTGGAGTTGGAGTTGGAGATCTTGTACCTGCTGTCGCGGACTCAAAGACAATTGAGCCACTGGGCCGACGCGGCAGCGACGCTTGGTATCTACATTAAGAAGATGGAAAGCAAACTCGGCCAAGACCACATCGACCTAGTCTCCGCTCTTGCATACCGGGCGAAGTGCCTTGGCAACTGCCGTTCGTGGCAAGAAGCGATAGCCGTTTGGGAAAAGTAGGTCCGTGTCTATGACAAATCCAAGGGCAAAGGGAATCCAAGCTCTGCAAGTGGCTTGCGTGCCATCGCCGAGTCTCAAGCAGCCCTCAACCGCTTGAAAGAAACCAACGAAGCCTGCGACCGTTGGCAAAAGGTCCTCGAAAAAGTCACTCCCAGACACCCGGAAATGGTCACACTGCTCTTGCTCCGTGCCAAAATAGATCGCCGACAAGGAGACTTCGTTTCAGAATCTCTCCATCTCCTGGAGGCGATCCAGCGTGAGTCGGTACTTCCTCAGCCAAGTCAATCGAAGATCGGCGACATGAAGTGCCTCTTGGCCGCAGCCTACCGATTGCAGGACAAGAATCGACTGGCTATGAATGCTATTGAAGAGGCTATGGCGTTCTTCAAAGGCAAGTTGAAGCCGACAGACCCACAAAGGCTTAGCGCCCGTTTGGAACGAGGCAGAATTGCCCTAGCATGGGGCAAGATTGACACCGCCCGAAGTGATTTCGAAGCTGTCCTCAAGTCGTGGCGCAAAATCGCAGGAGACAACCACAGAGTCCTCCTGGGACCTCTCCGAGGGCTCTTGGCCCTGGCGAAACAATCGAAAACGAAATCAAAGATCAGTGAATTGGAAAAGTGGGTCAAGCGAATTGAGACTCAGAAATAGAATTCGATCTGTCTTCGTCGCACGTACGATGTGAATTCAAGATGGGCACACCAGAAAAAGAAGGCTCGCCAGTTGGCGAGCCTTCTTCCGTTGTCGACCTGGAAAAGTCCGACTGATTCTTGAACTAGTTGTTCACATTCCGCAATGGCCCACCAAGGCCAGCATCCGGACGCCTGGGCGTCCGCAAGGAACGGAGGAACTGGAGAATCATGACTTGCTGAATATTGGGCAAGTTGGTGAAGTTTGTTCGCGCTTGCGCAGCATCGCCACCGTGCATGTCAACGGCTTCCGCCAAGGACAAGGCCCTGCCGTCGTGCATGTAAGGAGCCGTGTCAGCGATACCCCACAGACGAGCTGTCGTAAACTGCGCATCCAGAGGAGAGCCAAAGGACTCGGCCAATGCAGGTCCCATGTCATGACGCTTAAGATCTGCGAATGGGAAGATTGCAACACCAGCCCCAGGAACGTTTAGGAACCGCATTGGAAACGACCTCAGGTTCACCGAGGCATAGACATTAGCTGCAGGATCGTCGCCAAGGTCAGGAAAGGAGAAGGTGTGGGTGTTCGTGTTGGTGATCAACATCGGCTTGTGGCAGTCAGCACATCCAGTTTGATTGAAGAGGAAGAAACCAAAACCAGCACCAGGACGGGGCCGAAACACGGGTTTCTTCTGCAAGTTGGCAAACATATGGAGGGCAGACATTTCGCCGATGGTCAGCTCGTCGACAACACCGTCGCCGTCGCCGTCAACTCCTGCGCCAACAACTTCAACAGGCTGCATTCCCATGTGAAAACGTGCGGCTCCACGATCGAAATCGCGTGTTGTGAAGTTCTCACCCTTGCGGCCGAATGGGCGAACAACGAGATCGTCCTCGATACCCTCCACGTTCGTAGTGTCAAAAGTTGAGCCGTCGTGGCTGATTGTCCCGAAGTTGATACCCTTGGTGTCCAAGCTGACAATCGTATTCGGGTTCAAAAAAGCTTGTTGCTTGAGGGCCAACAAATCGGTGGTCATTTCTTTGCCCAGAGCTTCGATGCCAGCTGCACCAAACAAAAACGGTGGGTTAATAAAACGACCATTGAAATCAGCGTAGCCATTGTTGGCAACATCTGCGACGTCAATGTTTGTCGGCATGAAAATAGCGTTGGCATTTGCTGCACCAACTCCACCAATACCCAAGGTGACGGGAATGGTGGCGTTGCTGACAACACTGTGGCATTCCTGGCAAGTCTGAGCATCGAGTCCGTTGATGCGGAGAAAAGTGCCGTTGTTTTGAAGCGAAGGGCGATTGCCATTCGAGAGGCTGGTGTGATCGGGATCGGTGGGATCGTAAGAATCCCCCATACCATCCAACTTGTTGAATGGTGTGGTGAATATTCTGCGCCCTTCACGACGGATGTCGTGAATCGTCATAGAACCCCCGGTGATATCGGCTTGGGTCAAGCGATTACCGAGATTTGAATGCTGGCCGGGGAGCTGGGCTACTGCGGGGACGGTCATCGCCATCAACACAAGAACTGCCAACCAACGGGTCGGTACAAACTGCATGGAGAATCTCCTGTACTTTCTTCTTCTGAAGTTCCGCAAAGCTTCATCTTGAAGCTCTGTGAAACGAGGGGCTTATTGTTGGTGATAGGACAAAGAGGCGCATTGGTACTTCAAGAGAATACCACGGCAATGATGTTTGATTCCAGTTTCAAAAGAAATCGTCAGGGGATTCTCGCTAGGAGTTTTCAGACACGGGAAAGCCCCTAACTTCCTTTGTGGAAGCACCCTGTGAAACCTGTTCCAACAAGAAAGCGGATTAACATAGCCCCTTGTTATTCAACTGCTCTGAAAAATAGTTCCGAGCACGTTATACAGGTTGAACGAACGACCGTGATCTTTGGATTTCAGCGCAAATGTTGACACCATTCGAGCACACTAAGCCACGAGAAGAAAACGCCGAACTCAAGCGATTTGGAAGACTAATGAAACGCATTTTTACGTGGTGTATCGTTGTGGGCGGCTTCGCCTTCGCGGTCTACACCTTGCTTTGGCAACAGCGCGAGGTCATTGCTTACCAAGTTTCTCGCGGCTCCATCATAAGCGAAGCTCTCGGAACCGGTTCCATTGAGAGTCGAAAGACAATTGAACTGGGTTTTGAGCTAACTGGACGCGTCACAGCTCTCGAAGTCGACCAAGGCGACCACATTGTCAAAGGGCAAAGATTGGCGGCGATCGATCCTGTGACCTACGAAGTGGAAGTGTCGCTGGCTGAGCAAGAAGTGGCTTACACTCAATCAACCTCGAGACGACTCGCCGCCGACATCGACCGTGCGAAAGCCGTCCTTGAAGGTGCTCAGGACAACATTAAGAGAATTCGCCCTCAGGTCGCCAAAGGAGCCTCATCCGCCGAGTCTCTCGATGTTGCGGAAGAACGCGTCAAGGTGGCTGCTGCCGAGTTGGTACGCTCCCAAGCGGCTCTTGTTGAAGGCAGTCAATTGATCCTCTCGGCCAAGCGTCGCTTGGACCGAGCGCGTGCCGACCTCACCAAGACAATCGCCTATAGCCCAATCGATGGCATCGTAATCCGACGAGAACGAGAAGTGGGCGATATCGCAGCTCCTGGCACAACAATCTTGAGAATCGCCTCAACCGAGACGATTTGGGCCAGCGTATGGGTCGACGAAACATATTTGAATCGTCTCAAGCTTGGTCTCCCCAGCCGCATCGCTCTGCGCAGCGCTCCGGACCAGATGATGGCCGGGACTGTGGTGAGAATCGGCAAGGAGGTTGATCGCGAAACGCGCGAACTTCTGGTCGACGTTGCTTTTAAGGAAGCTCCCAACAACTTGATCTTCGGTCAGCGCGTTGATCTATGGATCGAACTCGCGCGGAAAGAGAACACTCTCCGCATCCCTGCGGCTGCCCTAGCCCATCGGTCCGGGTCTGCAGGCACTTTCGTCGAGAAAGATGGCAGGTGTGTCTTTTTGAAACTAAAACTGGGTGAGCGAGGCAGAGATCAAATCGAGATTCTCTCGGGCATCGAGGCTAACGCTCTTGTTGTCTTGCCAGTGGCCGGTGACATCAAGCCTCTGAAATCGAATCAGAGAATAAAGATCGTCCGAAGCAAAAACGAGACGCTGCCATGATGAATCTGGCCATTCGCGATATTCGCAGTGATTGGGGCCGTTTTACACTGACCGCCCTGGGGCTGGGTCTCCTGCTTACCGTCGTGCTGGCGATGACGGGCATTTACAATGGCATCCTGCAGGATGCAACGGCACTGCCGAATTCTCTTGGTTGTGATCTCTGGGTCGTTCAAAGAGACACGCGAGGGCCATTCGCCGAGCTCTCCCGCATTTCCGCCGATTTAGAAGAACGCGCACGAGCTGTCGACGGCGTTGGCAGAGCCCGGTCTTACGTGTCCCACACGATCCAGAGAGAGCTTCCCAGCGGCAAGCCGATTCGTTTCACCGCTGTTGGTCTTTCGTGGCCAGATGACCGAGGAACCTCCTTGCCAATCATGGAAGGCCGCCCGTTTTCTCAGCCTCACTTCGAATGCATTGCTGACAAATCCGCGGGTTTGAGTTTGGGACAGCAGATTCCCTTGGGACGTGATCTCTATCGCGTCGTTGGTATCACCGACGGACTCCTTGCTTCGGGAGGAGACGCTGCCGTTTTCTTTACGCGTTCAGATGCGCAGTCCATTCAATACAATCAGCCAAACGAAGCCATCCGCTTGGATCGAGAATCAAGAGCCAAGCGTGTGCGGCAGAGTGAGCTGGGCCGCGACCCAAAATTCCGCCAAAGATCGCTCGGCCCGGCCAGCATGATCCCAGCCATTGCAGCGTCTCCGATCGCCGCCGTGCTTATCGACTTAGCACCAGGTGCAGACTTAGATACGGTGAAACGCAAACTTCAAGAATGGCGCGATGTGACCATCTACTCCCAAGACGAACAAAACCAGCTCATCCTCGGCGGCGTGGTCGAAAAGACGAAGAAGCAAATAGGCCTATTTCGCGGCCTCCTCGTTGTCATTTCGGCCATCCTTATGTCTCTCATTATCTACACCATGACAGTCGATAAGATTCACTCAATAGCGTTGCTGAAATTGTTAGGAGCCAAGGCTCATGTGATCGTCGGCATGATCCTCCAAGAGTCATTGCTACTTGGGGGAATCGCTTACGGGCTCGCTCTCATTCTCGGAAACGCCACGTTCCATCGTTTTCCAAGACGGGTGGTCATAGACAACGATCACCGTCTTTCTCTCCTGGGAATTGTCATCGTCATTTCAATCGCCGCCAGTGTTATTGGTATGAAAAAAGCCCTTGCTGCTGACCCGAACGAGGTGCTCGCTTCATGAATCCCACTAAGATTGCTTTGCGAGCGGAAGGACTTTCGAAGCATTACGGTGAAGGCAACACTTTCATCCAAGCCTTGCAAAGTTGTGATTTCGAATTGCAAGCAGGAGAAGTTGTCGCACTTCTTGGCCCTTCCGGGTCCGGCAAATCGACCCTCCTGACAATCATCGGCTTAATCAATCGGCCTGATTGCGGTTCCCTTTGGATTGGTGGCAATCAAGTCATTCGAGACGGCACCTTAGTGGGTGATGTAAATCGTGTGCGACGACAAGAACTTGGATTCGTCTTTCAACGTTCAAACTTGATTCCCTTCCTCAGTGCCGAGGAAAACGTACGCGTCGTTATGGAACTGGACGGCACCTCGCCATCAGAGGCCCGCGTCAGATGCCGAGAAATCATGGAGGACCTCGGCATTGCCGATCGGGCGGACAACGCTCCCAATCAGCTGTCAGGTGGACAACAACAACGAGTCGCGATCGCCAGAGCCCTGGTCAATCATCCCAGCGTCCTGCTCACGGACGAGCCAACCGCAGCTTTGGACAAAGAACGTGGGCGACAAGTGATGGGACTATTCAAGAAGGCCGCGAAGCAAAGGGGCGCAGCCGTTTTGGTTGTCACCCATGATCACCGGTCTCTCGATCTGGTGGATCGCACTTTCGAAATCGAAGATGGTCTGCTTGAAATCAACGAGACATCTGCCGATTCCTGAGCCAAGACCTCAAAGCTTGCAAAAGAAATCCTCAACAACTTTCGATTGTCGATGTCGCAAAAACTCAACATGCGGCCTAAGTTTTTGTC
>JAJRYU010000453.1 GCA_024275615.1 Planctomycetota bacterium | reverse complement strand
CTGCCCATTTCGGTGAGCCGTTTGTCTTTGGCGAACTTCCTTGGCGGCTTTCAATATCGCTTTTTCATCCAGTTCAAGAACTGCGTTCTGCTCGTCAACATCGGTGTCTGCAAACAGAGCGGCGGCAGAGATCGACACTCGACCTTCATCCATCGCCAAAATCAGATTGGACGAGCCGTTGGCAATGACCTTCTGAGCCTGCCGGTAGGTTTGCCTGTTGCCGAAACCCGAACGTTTGGCGGCGATGTCGTCAGTTCTTCCTTTCAAACCGTCAAAATTTTGTCCCTTTCCCCGACGTTCAGGCATCGCCTTCTCTATGGCTTTGGCGATGGAGACACGCTCAGATGGACTGAAATCCTTTCGGATTTCGTTCTCAGTCCATTCACCTGCGACGATAGACGAAACATCGACGATTCTGCCGAGGATGGTCTTTCTCTTGAGAACGTCCCTGACGGCCCGTAAGCGACGTTCACCAAACACAAGCCTCATATCGGCGGTCACGCCAATCGGCTGAAGAAGCCCCTCCTCCTTGATTGACTGAGCCAACGACTTCAGATCACCAAAGTCTTTGCGGTGGCGACGCCCCGCCTTGATCTCTTTGACCTTAATTTGTTGAAGTGTTTCCATCATTCCTTCCCATAAGCTGAGATTCTTGCCTCAGCGATCTTTCGATATTTGGCGTATTTCTCGATCCCCAGATACTTGCGTCCAAGTTGAACCGCCGCAATGCCGCAAGGAGCCACACCGCAAAATGGCGAAACGACCTTTTCTCCCGGTTCGGTCAGGGCATTGATGAGCCATCGCATCACCGAGACGGGTTTTTGGCACGGATGCTGTTTTAGGTCTTGCCCCGTGTAGTTACCCTCTGGCACGGGGGCGACGTGACAATCGAGGTTGTGCAACTCTCCACCCCACATCTTGCCTTTTGAAAGGATCGTTCGTTTTGTTCCCCTCTTCCGATAAAGGAAGATTGGCTCCCAACTCTCCTTAAACCGACTGCGGCTCTTCGGTCCCCAATTGTTGTTGGCGTGCCAAACAAGGATTTGCTGGAAAGAGTAGCCCTCCAACGACTCATCAAACCAAGTCCGACCATCGATCAACTTCGCTTGGCTCCAAAAGATGGCAATAAAATCGGCACCGCAATGGGGCCATCGGCCACACCAATCACGGGTGAATGCTTCAAGGTCTTTGGGTTCCCACGGCTCCTTACTGATCCAATAGGGAGGGTCAGCCAGCAGCAAATCGCCTTTGACGACACGTTGGTTGTCGGTGATCTTCCAGAGTTTTCGCCCATTCGAATTGGCTCTCGCTCGACGCTCAGCCGCCTTTTGCTGCCCATTTCGGTGAGCCGTTTGTCTTTGGCGAACTTCCTTGGCGGCTTTCAATATCGCTTTTTCATCCAGTTCAAGAACTGCGTTCTGCTCGTCAACATCGGCATCGGCCAGCAGTGCAGCGGCAGAGATACTCACCCGTCCTTGATCCATTGCCAAGATCAGATTGGACGATCCGTTTGCCAATACTTTCTTTGCCTGTCGATACGTTTGCCGATTGCCGAAACCAGAACGTTTGGCAGCGATGTCATCGGTCCGTCCATTGAAACCGTCAACATTTTGACTCTTTCCCCGGCGTTCCGGCATCGCCTTTTCGATGGCTTTGGCGATGGAGACACGCTCAGATGGACTGAAATCCTTTCGGATTTCGTTCTCAGTCCACTCTCCAGCGACAATGGACGAAACATCGACGATTCTGCCGAGGATCGTCTTTCTCTTGAGAACGTCCCTGACTGCCCGTAAGCGACGTTCACCGAACACCAACTTCATATCACTGGTCACGCCAATTGGCTGGAGTAGCCCTTCTTCCTTGATGCTCAGAGCCAACGACTTCAGATCGCCAAAATCTTTACGGTGGCGGCGACCCGCCTTAATGTCGCTGACACGCAGCTTCTTGAGTTGTTCATCCATCAATCGGCTCCAAACCATCCACCTTTCGTTTTCAGTTTTGCCCTCCACTCTCTTCATGGTACGGCGGACACCCGAGAAACTCGACATCAGCGGAGAATGTGGCGGTATTAACTCCGGTCAGAGAGAGGTCTGGCCAGCACTCCCAGCAGGTAGAGAGGCATTACTTCAGCAGAGCGTTTCACATGGCCGGACAGGGATTTGGGGCTTGACCACTTCCCACGTTGATAACGACTGCCTGCCCGCTAATAACGGCTCTGCTGTCCGTTGATAACGCTATTAACCGTCTGGGCAGTTTCGATTGTGCAGCCACCCAGCGAATCCCGCCCGATGAAAAATTAGCAATTCGGAGTCCGCCCAACTGCCATTTTTCGGGGTATCGCTCCCTGCTTTTGACGGCCTTTTGAGGCGATTTTTGGAAGAAATTTGCTTGCCCGGAACCCAGAAACATCAGCAAACCTCGCTGCCGAAAGGGTTTACGCCAATGTCTAATTAACCCCTTTGCACCTTGAAAGGACGAATAGTCCCAAAACTCTTTTGAAAGGCAAGTTGCAAATGGACGACGAAATGGACCTTCAGGATCAGGTTTTCTTTGTCAATTCTCGTTGGATTGAGACAAACAGAACGCTGGCAATGGCTGATCTGGTGAACCACTGCCGGGCTGAATTGGAACTCAAACAACGGCATTTGGCCGAAGCTGAGCAGCTTGCTGAGGAACTCGGTGCCGACGCCGTTCTGTCCGATCACCGGGGATGCCAATGGAGAGACATTTGGGAATCAGTCGGCTCAACTCACGTCACTTGGATCGCCTACCATCCCAATGCAACTGTCCAAGAATTGCAGGACTATCTTGAAACTGCTCTCGATCAATGCGAAGAGGTTTCTGGGATGACCGCTGAAGAGGCTATCGATGAAATGGGCGGTGAATTCGAAGTCTGGTTGGGAACCATCCCTGACGACGCCGACCTGACCGAAACTTTGGACGACTTCCACGACAGCATCAGGGACGACATTGACGAAGTTTACTGCCTTTCCCTGATCGTGGCCAAAGATTTCAAGGTGTCGGACTTGCCCAAGCCACGATGGATGATTGAGAAGCTTCGAAAGCAGGCGGTGGCTGTCAAAAAACCGAAGGCTCGAAAGAAGGTTTTGGTTTAGCACTGAAAATGAAAGAAGCCGGGAGCAGTTCCCGGCTTCTTTTTTGGCATCACCGTGAAGTCATTCGAATCTGGTGACTCAGAATCCGTCCCTCTGCCAATTGACGGTTTGCTCCTGCTCGTCGATCAAAGTTCTGGCGGCATCGACCGACACGGCAAGGAGATTGGGAATCTCAACGATCCCCTCTCCTTGCAACTCGGCGGCGTGGCAACATGCCCCAAGCCCTTCACGCAAATCGTCAGCTTCATCTTCGGACAAAAAGAGCACCGTGTTGCCGATTGGGATCGTGATCACCGCTTGCTCCGGTAACGGTGATTTGCAGTCAGCCAGCTTAGGATGTCCACAACCTCGTCTTTGGTTTCGTCACTGATGGCGATGTGCCAATTGTTGCCGTCAATCGTCCATTGACCATCCCAGCAACCACCGATTTGGTCGGGACTGGCAGGTGGTAACACCAACACGTCATCAGCGTCCAGATGCTCCAAATTGTATTGCAGTCGCAGAGCCTCGGCTCCGCTTAACCGCAGCATGAACACGTCGCCTATCATGAGTCTGATGTAACCATCCTGTGGTTCCAGCCAGCAGTTGTCTTGCATTGTCCCGTTCCGGTCGATCCACTCACCAAGCACTTCGCCATCCAGATTCGTGGTGCTGTACCCATCGACCCACCCACTATCATCAAGGAAGCACCCTTCCTCATGCTGCTCAATAATTCTTGTTCGTAATCGTTCTGCATTCATTTCTTTTACTCTCCAATCACGACACAACTGCGAATCCACGTCGAATCCGAGGCGTCTTCCTTAATGTAGTGACCCTGTTTCATTTTTTTGAAATTTCTTTTTGAAAAATGAAATGGCGACACTCTATAAGAGTATGAAACTGACAAACAAACAGAAGATTACGCTGGTCGATGCTGTCGGCTGGGAAACGATTTCAAGAGCGTTGACGCAACGAGATTATGCCAACGCACTGAATCTTTATGCCAACGTTGATGTACAGCGAAAATTGGGATGCAGCCGTTACTGGCTGGAGTGCAACATTGAGAATGGCATGATTCCAGCACCGACAGCGACGATTCTGAAGAAGACGTATTTCACTTCTTCCGAGGTCGCTGAGATCGAGAAGGTGTGGAAAAAGCTGTCTTCGGAAAAGAAATGATATGTCGTATAATGTGACAACAATGGGGCAGTCGTTCACCCAAGTGAGGTGACGAAAACGGCTGATAATGAAACTGTGAGAAAGATAAAGAACAAATCACAATCGTCGAAAAACGGCAAACGCAAACAGCGACGACCTTCTTACACGTCGATCAGGGAAACCTTGGAGCGACGGTTGTTTTGCGGATCAGGTGATGAGTTCATCGCTGATTGG
>JAJRYU010000452.1 GCA_024275615.1 Planctomycetota bacterium | reverse complement strand
GGGGTTTCGACCTGTGGGCTGGGGATTAACGTCAGGCAAACAGGAGGTTTAGGCCAGGACTGCGTTGGTCCGTCCTTCCAGGGCCTCTGGACCGATCCGACTACTGGACTAGCCTACGCCAGGAATCGTTGGTACGACGCGAGGACGGCTAGCTGGCTGTCTGAAGACCCGATGGGGGCGGTGGATAGTCCTAATCTCTACTCATTCGTAGCTTGGCAACCTCACTTGTACACCGACCCGATGGGCGCCGGTCTTTGCGATTGGACGGGGGAAGCGACCTGCCGGGACGTGTGGTCGGGGATTCTTGACGAAGGCAGGGCCGATGCTTCCCGGGCGGTTGAGGTCGTCGAGAGTATTCCCCCAAGAGTTGGGGCATGGGCCAGGGAAAAGTGGGAGGGTGCTCTCCGCGGTGACTCTCCGGTAGATCCCGATATTGCCGAGTTACGAGAGGCGGCGGAGATACCGTCGGATGTGCCGATTGATCAGAATGTTCAGTTTGGTAGAACGTTCAATCGACGGTTGGTAAAAGAGACCGGTGATGTTGTCGAAAAGCTCTCGTCTGAAGGTACTGAGCAGGGCATCTACTTTGGGGTAGGAAAGACCCTGGAATATGGCTTCGGGCTTTTTCTTACGAAGAGCAAGGGTCTGCTAGGGCTTGAAAAACGGATGGACGATGTTGCCCCGGGGAGCCGGATTGTCGCTCGGGGCGAGGCGGCTCTTGAGCACGTGCCCGAAAAGTATCGTGTTGTTGTCGCGCAGTCTTTCCAGGGTGAGCCGATCGCCAAGACTTTGACCGAAGATCTCGTCGTATATCGCCGATGGGGTGGGAAAGCCCCCAAGATTGGCTCGCCCTGGTTCTCACCGCAACCGTATGTCCGTCCTGGGAACGCTCGCCGTTATCTGGCCCTGCCCGAGACAAACACCGCGGAGAATCTCACCGCTTTCAGAGTTCCCGCGGGTACGACGGTCCTTAGCGGGAAAGTTTCGCCACAGGCCGGGAAGATTGGATTTGGGGCCAAGGCAATTGGTGGCGGGATTCAGATCTACATCCCAGATCCATCTGTCGCGGTACCAATCCCATGAGGGCCTCGGAGTTGGAATCAAGGATGATCTCCGTCATCGCCAAGCTCCGTGAATCCGAGCGCGGGCCAAATCCAACCGTGTACTTGTCAGAGATCATTGAGTCCTTCGAGGCAATGCTGAGGAACTTTGATGCACCGCAGGAACGTCGCGCCTGGATGGCCGGTGGCGTTGGCCGGCTAATTACTGAGGACTATTCATTCTCAGAGAGTGCCCTCGGAGGAGAGGTCCTGAAGATCACGGATGAGTTCGCCTTGTTCTAGCCCGAGTTTCCCAGAATCAGTGCCGGGTCTGGTCTTCTTGCTTTTTCGGGGGAAAGGCCACATTGATGGATCCAAGAAGTTGGGAAGTTGACCAGGGTCGGCTTCAACTGGCCTTCAATTTTCCTCATCCGGAAACAAGGGAAGCTGGTCATGATCCTCTTCAGTGGTTTGGCCTCCGTTCCTTCCCTGTCGGAACTCGAGCTCGATAAATCGATTGAGTACATCGCCGCGGAGTGTCTTGAAAAGGATATGGTAAGTGTCATTCTCGTCGCTGGGTGGAAGTGCGAGCTTGAATTCGACGAGCTTTTCGAAGGCGCCCTTGATCCACTTGTAAGTCGGGAACTCGACCGATCGTTGGTCACTCCGTAGTTTCGCCGATCCATAGGCTTTCTGAAGCTCTTCAGTGACCTCACGAACGGAAGCGGAGAACTTTGTTGCCTTGTACTTCTCGTCGTATTCAGCTCCGTCGAGCATCGAAGGGAAGGTCTCCATCCAGAGCTCTTTCAGGAGGTAGGCGGTCGGTGGGGGCGAGTCGTAGTACTTGACGTTTGGAAAGGTGACAAGGATTTTGTCTAGCGGTACTTGGATCCCGTCGTTGAGAGTCTCGAGCAGCTCGCTATCGCGTACCGTCCCATACTCAAGCCGAAAAAAGTAGTAGGACCGGGTTTCAGCCGAGCTGTTGAACTCTACGATGCTGGTATTTTCGCCGACAGCATCTGGATTTTTCTCTTTGATTTCCTGCAGATACCGGGAAAACCGGCGTCCTCGGGATTGGTGAATGAGCATCACCGCATCGGCGCATGAGATCTTCCCGTCTGGAGTCCACCATCCCGTCAGGTCGTCATCGTATTTAATGAGTTGTTCGACGTACTTTTCCCAACGTGCTTGGTCCTGCGGCAGACTCTTCTTGACCTCCGCTGCGATTCCGTAGGTCTCCGATTTCTGGGCCACGAGATCCGGCGTCACTGTTTTGTTTTCTTCGGAGGTGGTCATTCGTCGGCCGAAGCCGAATTCCGCACCGGGGCGTTCAGAACTCCTGACATCGGGCAAGAGGCGGTGTCACATGGACAGTTACGCGGCACGTTGCATGCCAGGATTCGGCCTGGTATATTGGCGATAGAGAAAACGCAGAGCG
>JAJRYU010000451.1 GCA_024275615.1 Planctomycetota bacterium | reverse complement strand
GGATGGAACTCGCCTCGTCCTGGATTGGCCGAACATTCTTGGTGTCGTCGCCGTCTTGACCATGTGCGTCGGGAATTTCTCCGCCTTGTTTCAGACGAACATCAAACGGCTCTTGGCCTACTCTAGTATTGCTCATGCTGGCTACTTGCTCATGGGAGTTGCAGCCCTAGGAGGTCAACGCAGTGACGGATGGGAAGCGGTCCTGTTCTACATGACTGTGTACTTGTTCATGAACTTGGCGGCGTTTCTGATCGCTGGTGTGGTGGCGAACAAAGCTGGAAACGAGACTATCTACGGATTTAAGGGTTTGATTAGGCGCTCGCCGATGTTGGCGGTTGCGTTCTTCATTTGTTTGATTTCGTTGATCGGTTTGCCGCCAACGGGCAGATTCTCTGGCAAGTTGCAGCTGCTGATCGCAGCTTGGGAAAGTGGTCTTCACTACGTCGCCTATTTTGCTGTCTTCAATACGGTGCTCTCCGTCTGGTACTATGCCAGAATCATCAAGTTGATGTTCTTGGAGAGTGGCGAAGAAGAATCCAAAGTCATTATGACGATGCCTATGTCAGCTTTTGTCGTCCTGATGGTTGTGCCGATTCTGTATTTGGGTCTGTTTTTTGATTCGGCGGTGACTTTTATCCGCAGTTTGACGATCACTGGTATTTAGCGCGCTCCCCGATGACTGGGGTAGCACGAAGGAGCAACGGTCCTGTGACAACCAATGTTGATGTAATGACGTCCGTCCTCGCCCTGGAGGACAAGTGCGCGCTGAACTATGTCATGACTTCAGCTTCGCCAGCGTCCTATGAGAAATTCGACAATGATGCGGCGGCCGCCTTCGCCGCTGCTTGGCAAAGCGAAGAACCTTTCCTTGTTCGTATTTGTCAGCTGATTAGCGACCACAATGACGCCTTGCTTCCTCTTCTTGACAATTGTTTTGACTTCAGGCCATCTCGTTTGAATTTTGCTACTTGGTCACACCTTCTGACTGTTGTTCCAGAGATGATGGACGAGGAAATTGCTTGGCTGAAAACGATTCAAGACCACGACACGGATAGCGAAAGCAAAGCAGTGATTGCAGAGCTTATTAGCACCAAGGAAGATTCGGCGGCATCGTTGCGCGACTTGTGCGCAAAACAAGAAACGGCACGATCGCAAGTTGCCTCCGGAGATGATGCGGCTGCTGAAGATACCAACAAGGGCAGTGGGGATGGCTTCCGTGATGCGGACATGCCGATTGAAGATCGGTTGGCTGCTGCAGCAGGAAAAGACAAATTCACCCAACTATGGGCGGCTATGGCGCAGACGGATTGCACCGCCTGTGGCTACGATTGCGAAGGTTATGCTCAGGCAATCGCTGACGGTGAAGATACGGATCTTGGGAAGTGCGTGCCGGGCGAAGATGCGACCGCCAACGCATTGAAGCAAATCGTCGCCAAGTAGTCCTTGGCTTTGCAGCTCATGGTTTCGCCAACCTCGTCCGTTACCGGATCATCGCCGCATCTTGGTCTTGCCCCGATTGTCCACAGGTAAAGCGATGTCACCAAATTGTGAACCCAAGACCGCGTTACCAACAAATCCATAGTCGGCTTGGTTCCCGGTCAACATACGGAATGCGGCCAGACCCAAATCGGCAGTACCCAATTCAAGACGGAGATTGAAGGCACCGTCTTTTCCCGGGGCCAAGTTGAGCGTTTCGGCAATGGCACCACGGAAGACACGTTTGCCAGCAAGCTCGAAATCATACCCCAGGTCTTTGAGTGAGACGGGAAATTGGTTGGTATTGCCGAATTTGAACGCGATATTTGCCACAGCTCCACTCAAGTCGAGCTTCTCCCATTTGAAATCACTGATACTGATTTGCGGGATGGCGGGGACTGGGAAGGTGCCGGAGCGCTTGAGGGGAACACGGTATTCGCCGAGAGAGGGAACATCGAGCTTGAGTCCGAATTCGGCTTCATACGGTATGACGGCGCCGGGTTTGACCCCTGTGAGGACTCGTAGTGCCTCTCGAAAAGGGATCTTGGCAACAATCGGAAGAACCTTGTTACCGCGGGCTGGAACGCTTCCCTGCTCGTTCATGGCGCCACTGAGAAACCGCCGGCCTTCATTTGAAAGGCCGAAATCGATGCCCATGATCGGGAGATCGATGCCATAGGGATTGTCGATTCGTACGTCAAAGGTCACGGTCGCCGATTCAGCGTTTAAGTCGGACAAGCGAGCACTGATGATGGACGCATCCGGTCTTTGCTCGCCCAGCATCCTGTCAAGCGTCGAACAACCGGATAATGCAACCGTCACGAAAATGACGAACGAAAAATTCACAAAAGTGTGGCATTTCATGATGAGACTCCCAAATTGCTGGCGCGGTCAGGCTAACCATTTCGCCCCACACTAACGATCGGCAATCCGTCTCGATAAGAGAATCGACGGGCCCATGAATAATGTTTTATCTTCATGCGGTTATGGCGTACTCATTTCGCCTGAGATCGTATCTGGGGTATCATTACGGGGTTTGTCAGCGAAAACCGCTGCCTGCCCCGTGGTATTGACCAGATTCTTTGATGTACCAATAACTTACGCAAGTGATCCATGGTGCTAGACTGGGTTCTACATTAGTATGTGGCGGTTGCTTTCGAGCACCATGCCATGCAGGAGATGGGGGGGCGACGGGTGTACGCGCCAACAGCCTTCGATCCCCGAGATTGTCGTTCACAAAATTTGAGGTTTTACAATGCAAAAGCTTTCTACATCTAAGCTCTGCGTCGCCTTTCTTATGATCGTTATGACGGTCATGAGTGCTTGCGCGTCGCAACAGCAGAAACAGCGGCGCAAGCCTGCCAAGAAAATGACCAAGACCGAGAAGCCCATGGCTGCTCCCGAAATGGTCATGTCGGGCGACAATATGTCTGTCCTCCACGTGCCTACCGGCGAGATGGCAACAAGCGCTGTGACTCTGACCAACTCTTCGCCTCGCGAAGTTAATCTAGGGCAGCCCTACGACTACGAAATCACTGCGACCAACTTGACCACCGGCGATCTTGAAGGTGTGACCGTCACCGATATGCTTCCCGAGGGAATGGAATTCGTGAGTGCAGACCCCGCCGTGACCAGCGCCGATGGCCAGCGTCTCATTTGGGCCTTGGGCACATTGGCACCTGGTCAGAAACGCACTATTCGTGTTCGCGCCAAGGCGACACGCCAAGGCGACCTGACTCACTGTGCTGACATCACCTACAACCAATCTGCATGCGTGAAGACCACTGTGGTCGAACCCGCTCTTAAGTTGACCAAGACCATGACTCCAAACGCCCTGACGTGTGACCTCATCGAGGTTGTCATG
>JAJRYU010000450.1 GCA_024275615.1 Planctomycetota bacterium | reverse complement strand
TCCATCCAGCAACTCCTTGAAGATCTCGAATCCATCAAAAACGTTCTCATGGCGAGGGCAACTGGCGAGAGAGCCAATGAGAGCAAATACCAACGCTTGCGAAACCGACTGACGACAAATGCGATTGTCAAAGACAAGCTGCCCCGTTTTGTCCGTACTTGTGGGAGCCTGGGTGAGTTCTGGACCCACATTCAGGACCAGCACTCTACTTACGCCAAGCGGCGGCGTTACATTGCCGCACAGTTCGACGAGGTACTGACTTTTCTGGAACAGCAAGCAGCAACGTCCAGTGATGAGCCAATCGGTCAAATGCTGAACAGGGTGGATTCGCCTCATGTGGCTGCTGCATGGCAAGAGGCCCTAGAGAGGCTAGCATCCGATCCGTCCGAAGCGATCACGTCAGCCGGGACGTTGATTGAAACCGTCTGCAAGTACATTTTGGATGAACAACAGGTAGACTACTCTGACACGGACGACTTGCCCAAACTGTATCGGCTGACGGCTGATTCGCTCAATCTGTCGCCATCTCAACACACAGAGCAACTATTTCGCCAAATCTTAGGAGGTTGCCATGCGGTTATCGAAGGTCTAGGAGCTATGCGAAAGGCAGGTGTTCGCCCAGCACCTCGACATGCTGAATTGGCAGTTAACCTTGCCGGAACGATGGCAACATTTCTACTTGCCACCTGGGAGTCGAGACACAAGTGATGTCAATGAAACAACCAAACCAAGAACAATTGAACAAGGCCCAAGAGAAACTCTCGGATGCCTTCAAAGCACTGTCGTCGGACGCTCTCAGAAGTAACAACGAATCTTTCTTGAAACTTGCCAAATCAACATTGGAGACATTCCAAGAAACGGCAAAGGGGGATCTCGAAAAGCGGCAGCAAGCGATTGATGCGTTGGTAAAACCAATTGAAAAGTCGCTCAAACAGGTTGATGACAAGCTGCAAGATATCGAGAAAAAGAGGATCGACGCTTATAGTGGCCTGACTGAGCAGGTGAAGAGTCTCACAACGACACAAAAAGAACTCAGGTCAGAAACGTCGAATTTGGTCAAGGCACTAAGGAGACCGGATGTTCGGGGGCGATGGGGCGAGATTCAACTGAAGCGTGTGGTCGAGATGGCGGGAATGCTGGAACATTGTGACTTCTTCCAGCAACAGAGTGTCAACACTGACGATGGACAGCTTCGTCCCGACTTGATCGTAAAACTTCCTGGTGGGAAGAGCATTGTTGTCGATTCAAAGGTGCCCCTGACGGCATTCTTGGATGGAATCGAAACCACCGATGAAGATACTCGCAATCAGAAAATGAAGGATCATGCAAGGCACGTTAAGACGCATATCCAGAGTCTAAGTAAGAAATCTTATTTCGCCCAATTCGATCACACTCCCGAGTTCGTAGTGTTATTTCTTCCCGGCGAAGTCTTCTTTAGTGCCGCTCTGGAGCATGATCCGTCGCTGATCGAAATGGGTGTCGAACAAAATGTGATCATCGCCACACCAACAACTCTGATCGCACTGCTTAAAGCGGTGTCCTACGGTTGGACGCAGGAGAAACTCGCAGAGAATGCAAGAGAAATCAGCGACCTTGGCAAAGAACTCTACAAGCGGTTGTCGCAGATGGGAGGTCATTTGGCGAAGGTCGGCAAAAGTCTTGAAGGAGCAACACGAGCATACAACTCTGCCATCGGATCGCTCGAAGGCAGAGTGCTCGTCACGGCGAGGAAGTTCGATGATCTACACGTCACGGTTTCTGGAAGGGATCTGGAATCGCTCCCACCAGTGGAGCAGACGCCACGAGCGTTGCAGGCACCGGAGATGCTCACGTCTTCGGAAGACAACGAAGAGATTGGTCAATGACGTAACGAATTCGTAAAGGATGCAGACTGGGTTTTGACACAACAGGAAATCGCCACTGGACGTGCGGGCTATGTGTTTTGACTGTGGATAGAATGCGGAGGGATGCGGAAACCGATCTAGCAGAAAATGAGTTTGCCTTTCCCCTTTCGGAAGACGGAAATGCTTTTTGTCATCGACAAGCAGGAATTCCAGCGAGCAATCTCCTTTGCTAGGGATGATCGCAAGAAGGCAGATTGGGGACTCGCTGGACCATTCATGCGACTGGAAGCCAAAGACGATTACGTCAAGCTCGATGGCTTGGAAGCATATGCCAAGATCCCAGCCACAGTGTACGAACCCGGCGTTTTGTTCCTGAAAGTCACCGCACTACGTAGGCTGCTTACGACGATCAAGAAAGAAAAGTATTTGACGATTCAGGTGATGGCTGACGGGCTGCTCATGGACCGCATCCGCTTACCGCTTGAGGCAAACGAAATGCTACTCTATGCCGATCCCGATCAGGCTCCACAAGTTCATCCGGCTGTCAGGTTGTCGCCCAAAGTATCGAAGAAATCCAAGCCCACAAGTCGGCAACTATTACTGTGGGATGAAACGGACCTAGCAGATGACGATCCCTAAGACCAATCCATGAAAGGCTGATCGTGATTGACGACCAAGGTCCGCAACTACGAGAACTTTGAGTATTCGGCAACCCTAGTATCTAGTCCTTAATCGTTAGCCCTTTATTTTCCTTTCTTCACTGTTATCTTGAAGAGGACTGTAACAGCCGCCATAACCTCTTCCTTGGTTGCTTTGACTCCCCACCCCTTGCACCAATTGGTTGCACCTTTTGCCACCGCTTCCCATGCCATTATCTCTAGCTCACTGGCTTCTATCTCTCTTGCTTTTTCAACCAGATGCCTTCCGCCTTCCGCTTTATCTTTGGTAACAGTAAGCGTTCCATCCTCAATCGCTTTGCCTAACGATTTCAAAGCCTCTTCTTCTGTAATATGATCCTCCACCTCAGTGGTCAAATCCATGTCACCAATTGTGATTGTGATTGTCTTCATTTCATTTCCTTTCATGGGGTCATAACATCTAAAATCTTGTTGGCTGACTCTACAGACCCAGCCGAATCAATCACTTCTTTCCACTTTCTCAATCCCGCCAATAACGTTGTGATGTCTCTTTCACTGATCCATGTGATCATCTCTATTGCCAACTCTGCATCACCATCACACCAATCAGTGAACTCACGGGCATCACGGTAGTGAGTCACTGTGAGCGGGCGTTTGATATGGAGTTGGTTGCCTACTTCACCTCCCGCACCTGCACATACAGTTTCTTGGGAGCGTCTGGGAAGTATCAGTTCAACGCAGGGCAGAGCCAACCCTCCATCTCCTGCACCTCCCCATCGACTTCAAATCGACCCTTATACACATTTCCTCCGCTATCCTGTCTGTCCCAGTCAAGGTCAAAGTCAGCATCGGGAAACGGGCCTGCTGAAAAGAC
>JAJRYU010000449.1 GCA_024275615.1 Planctomycetota bacterium | reverse complement strand
CTGGAAAAAGATCCACTACATCAATGACCAAACAGGTGTCATCGATGTGCAAATGAACCCAAGTAATCCAGACATCCTCTTGATCGCGACTTACGAGAGAAGAAGAGATGGCTTTGACGGTAACTCGCCAATCAAGAAATGGGGTGAAGGTGCCGGCCTCTATCGGACAATTGATGGCGGCGAGACATTTGCCAAAATTGAAAAAGGTCTGCCTTCGTGCCACATTGGCCGGATCGGACTCGAGTTTTACCGCAAGGATCCCAATGTTGTTTACATGGTTCTCGAATCAGAGAATATGGGCAAGGAACCCAAGGATGCTTCCTACATGGGGATCACAGGTGAAGATGCCGACGTCGGAGCTCGCCTCACAACTATTGTAAAGAAAGGACCAGCAGCGGTTGCTGGATTGGAGAAAGACGACATCGTCTTGCGCATCAACGATGTCACCGTTCATTCCTACAACGAATTGGTTGCGGAGCTTCGTCGTCATGACGCTGGCGAGTCTATTACAGTGGAAGTCTCGCGGAACCGAAAGAGCCGTATCCTCACGGTCGCTCTGGCCAACAAGCCGAAGCCCAAGAAGCCGAGCCAGGGTAATCGTCGGCGCATGAGGGGTCGGAACAGTGCTTCCCGTAACCCCTTCGGTGTGAGATTAGGCGGACAGGCTGCCAATTTGCAAGGCCAACAGGGCGGTGAGGACGAGCATGAGTACGGCGGAGTCTACAAATCTACCGACGGTGGAGTCAGTTGGGCACGCATCAATTCAGTCAATCCTCGGCCTATGTATTTCAGCGAGATTCGGACGGATCCCAGTGACAACGCCCATCTGTGGCTTGCTGGCGTGTCTCTCTATCGTTCGGTCAATGGCGGCGAGAAGTTTACCGGCGACGGCGCCGGGCGCGGCGTCCATGTCGATCATCATGCACTCTGGATTGACCCCAGTGATGGTCGCCACATGATCCTGGGCAATGATGGTGGTATTTACGTAACTCAAGACCGCGGCAAAAACTGGGACCACCTCAATCACGTGGCCATTGGCCAGTTCTATCACGTGACAGTTGGTCCAAAACGCAACTACCGCGTCTACGGCGGTCTTCAGGACAACGGCAGTTGGGGCGGACCGAGTCGTGTTCGCAGCGGTTCTGGGCCGATCAATGAAGATTGGTTCAGAATCGGCGGCGGTGACGGTTTCGTATGTCGCGTTGACGCGAATGACCCGGACCAGATCTACTATGAAAGCCAAAATGGTGGCATGGGTCGGCGCAACCTAAGAACCGGTACTCGTGGCAGCAATCGTCCAGGATCCGGACGTCGGGGAGGGCGAGGCGCGCAGAGACCAGCTGCACGGGGGCAAGGCGGACCGCGAGAACGCTTTCGGTTCAATTGGCGCACGCCATTTATCCTTTCGAGCCATAACTCGAAAATATTCTATACGGCTGGCAACAAAGTGTTTCGTTCCTACGACAAGGGCAATCGCATGGAAGCGATTTCACCGGAAATCACCTCTTCGGACAAAGGCAGCGCGACGGCTCTGGCAGAATCCCCTCGAGATCCCAAAGTCCTCTATGTCGGCACCGACGACGGAGCTTTTTGGCGTACCAAAAATGGTGGCCACACTTGGGACAATCTTTTTGTCATGACCAGTGAAGAAATTGCCAAGAAAACTGTCCCAAAGAAGAAAGAAACGGTGGTTGCAAGTAGCGACAAGCAAGAAAAAGTCCGCGTTTCGACTCCAGTGATCATTGACATCGACGAGGTCACTCCTGCTGCCCCAAAGAAGCGCAGCAAACGAAGGCGCAACAGGAAGACTTCTAAATCCAAGAAGGTGGCCAGCAATCTGTACACCATGTTGCCCGATCGCCGTTGGGTGAGTCAGATCGTTGCTTCCAAATACAAGAATGGTCGGGTCTACGCTACTTTCGATGCTCATCGTTCGGATGACGATAACCCCTATCCTGTAGCGAGTGACAATTATGGAGATACTTGGTATTCGATCAAAGGTGACCTTCCCAAAGACTGTGGTTCAACTCGCACAATCGCCGAGGACATTACCAACGGGAATATTCTCTACTTGGGTTGTGAATTTGGCGCTTGGGTTTCAATCGATCGTGGCGAGCATTGGGTTAAACTGAACAACAACCTCCCGACTGTTCCCGTTCACTCATTCGCCCAACACAAAGAAGCGGGAGAGTTGATTGCTGGAACCCATGGTCGAAGTGTATGGATTCTTGACGTCACACCGCTTCGGCAAATGACTTCGGAAACGATGAAGAAAAAATCCCATCTCTTCAAGCCGAGTGCGGCGATCATCTGGCGCAGTGAACCCAGTCGAGGAGGTACAACGCGCCGTTTTGTTGGTCAAAACCCGGCAACGGGAGCCCGTATCTACTACTCCCTTGGGAAAAAGGCATCTGACGTTGTTCTGATGATTAAGGGACCCAGAGGTAAGGTCATTACCAAATTGGAAACCAAGAACGAGCAGGGACTTCATCTTGCCACGTGGAATCTTCGAGGAGCACCACGCAGCCGAACTGCTGGCGGAAGAAATGTCCCTATGCGTTTTCGCCGTCGTTTTGCACCGCGCGTGAAACCCGGTGTGTTTGTTGCAGAGTTGACTGTTGATGGCGAGACAACAACTCAGGAAATCAAGGTCGAAATCGATCCAGAACACACGGATCAGACATGGCTCGATGCCGAGTTTGAGTCAGAACTCATGGATGCCTTGGAAGGCGAAGAAGATGGAGACGCCAACGAGGAAAGTGAAAGAGGGGCTGTTCACTAAGGGGCGTTTTTCGCGACGCCCCACGTTCTTCACGATCACAAAGCGGGCTAGTTAACCGCAAAGCTCGGGCTGGCAACTTCATTTTTGTTGCCAGCTCGATCTTTTGCTTCAAAGACACAGTGGAGGGTAGCGCCGGATTCTGAGACTGGAATCCGTGCGCGGTAGATGCCTCCCCCCATGTGTTTCATCGCCTTGGTTTTTACGTCGCTCTTCTTGTCGCCTTTCTCTGTGAACCAACGTACGCGGCTTCGAATGAATGACTCACCATCATCTTTGACACCGTCTTGCCAAACAGCCTGAACGATGACAGCCTGGTTTCTTCGGGTGAGTGTTCTTGTTGTTGTCATGCGAACCAGACGAGGGGGAATTGTGTCTCTTGGCCCCGTGTTCT
>JAJRYU010000448.1 GCA_024275615.1 Planctomycetota bacterium | reverse complement strand
CCTTGTCTTTTCAAATTCCTTTCTGACCGTTGAGTCGAGGCATAAGTCCCAATAAAATGCTGCTCTCCCAGATGGGAGTTCCGTAAAGATTTGCTCGAACAAAACTTGCGCACCAGGACGCCCATTCGGGGATGCGAGGTGTGCCAGGAGAATGTCATGGCAGTGCCAAAAAGACGGACTTCCAAGTCCAAGAAAAATATGCGTCGTTCTCACCACGCATTAAGTTCCCCCAACACGATCCGTTGCTCGAATTGTGGCCACTCATTGATCCCACACCGGGTTTGCAGCAATTGCGGTCACTACCGCGGTCGCAATGTTTTGCATCTTGAGATGACTGACTGAGAGTTGCGCTCAGACCCCGGGAGTTTTTGACTCGCGGAAAACGCGGTGGAGCTAAGTTGAACATGCGAATTGCTCTCGATGCCATGGGTGGTGACAACGCCCCTCACGAAATCGTCATGGGTGCAGTCGAAGCCCTCAAGAAAGAAGCGGATTGCGAGGTTCTGCTTGTCGGACGACAGGCGGAAATCGAAGCCGTTCTTGACGCTGAAAAGCCAGACATCGACCGCGAACGCCTGCCAATCCTTCATGCAGAAGAGGTCATTCGGATGGGTGAAAGTCCAGTCGATGCTCTACGCAAGAAGAAAGACAATAGTATCACCAAAGGGCTAGGAGCAGTGCGCCAGGGCAAGGCAGATGCTTTCGTCGGAGCTGGTAATACCGGTGCTGTTGTGGGTGGGGCGACACTCCTTTGGAAGTTGATCCCAGGTGTCCGAAGAGCGGGAATCGCCGTGCCTCTCGGGACCCGGGGCAACAGCTCCTTGGTCGTCGATGTCGGCGCTAACATTCATTGCAAGCCACGGCACTTGCTGCACTACGGCATGATGGCAGCAATCTACTCAGAGCACGTACTTGGGGAAAAAGAGCCCCGCATCGCTCTTCTCAACATTGGCAGCGAAGATAGCAAGGGCAACACCTTGGTCAAAGAAACCCAGGCGTTGTTCGAGGCATCCCCTCTCAATTTTGTTGGTCATTGCGAAGGCGGCGAAATCTTTGACAAAAAGGCCGAAGTTGTCGTTTGCGAAGGGTTCGTCGGTAATGTTGTCCTCAAAGTGAGTGAAGGTCTGGCCGAAACCATGCATGCTCAGTTTGAAGAAATCGTTGGTGGGCGAGTAAGCTCGGATGAAAACGCTGGCATGGCCGAACACATCAAGAAATTTCGCCGTGCCACTGATTATGCTGAAATCGGTGGTGGGGCCTTACTTGGCGTCAACGGCATCTGCATCATTTCTCACGGTCGTTCGGGTCGACGAGCGATTGGCAACGCGATTTCACTTGCCGCCAAATTTGTAAGAGCCGATGCTCCTGGCAAAATCGAAGCAGGTGTCGACGCACTACGGGTAGATTCTTAGGGTCTAGGGAAGAAGTTCACAAAGATCGCGCCCAGAAATAGGTCAGTTTCAGCCTGGACGTTTGAGTGCAGATTGATGGTGGCGTGAAGATGGGATGCGGGAGCGGGAAACTACTTTTGCTTGGGCCCTCAGCCGAGCCTTGACCTTGTTCCCGATTACCACGGAAAAAGCCAGGGGATATTATGGTGAAAACACTGCGCAAAGTGGGCATCGCTGGCACTGGGCATTACGTCCCGGAGAGAGTCGTACCTAATACATGGTTTGAGGACTTTCTTGATACCTCCGACGAATGGATTTTCGACCGGACAGGTATGCGTGAACGTCGTTTCGCGGAAGAAGGCCAGCCTTGTTCTGACCTGTGTATTCGCGCCGGTAGGCTCGCTCTTGATGACGCCAAAATGAAAGCTGAAGAACTCCAGCTTATCATTGTTGCCACGGTAACACCGGATCACTTGTTACCGGCCACAGTCGCTTTCGTTCAGGAT
>JAJRYU010000447.1 GCA_024275615.1 Planctomycetota bacterium | reverse complement strand
TTGTTGGGCCAGTAGTACTGTTCTTGTGGTGCTTTGTCGTTCGTCATTCGAAATTACCTCACAAAGGGTCTGGCCTTATCCTGCCTTTCAGGCTTGTTTGCTGAACCGATCCCTCTCGCCGCTGCTCCGGCAGTGCCGGGAACTCAGATCAAAAACTTGAGCAGTATCGAATTGAATCTGTCGGGCTCATCCAACATGGGAAAGTGCCGCGACTTGTCGAGTATCTCCACTTGCGAATTGGCAACACGCTGTAACAACTCGGACTGCTTGGGATTCACGACCTTGTCGCCCCGACCATAGACTCCCAGCGTCGGCATCCGCAGCGTTCCAAGCCTGGGAGTCAAATCTGTGTGATGCAGAGAGTGGATGCTCCACAGAAAGGACTCCAACGTCATTTTCGACAGGTCAGGCATTAAAAGATCGTACCAGTCGCTCCAGTTGGCTGCAATCCAGGGAGCAAAGATCTTGATGCCTAGCCTCAGCAGGGCCGGTGAGTTCCAAACGAGAAATGCGATCCACGGTTGACCGGCCAGTTTGAGGAACAGATTCAAAGAACGCCCATCTACCGGAGCGCCGACCACAGCGACTTTTTCCACACGCTGAGGCCGCTCCAAGGCCAGGTTTAGAGCAACCGTCCCTCCCATTGAATGGCCAATGACTGGGGCGCTCTGGATGCCCATCCGCTCCATGAATTGGTCCACGAGCGCCACAAAGTCAGCAATGTCGTAGCTTTCGCGGCGCTTGTCCGACTCGCCAAAACCCCAAAAATCAAGCGCATAGGCCCTTTGCCTGGGAGCGAGAGCCTCCATGGTCTCCAGCCAGCAGCCCCAGGACCCAAGCCAGCCATGAAGCAGGACAACCGGCTTGCCCCGCCCATAGACTTCGTAATGGACCACACCTTGACTCGTTACGATTGAGCTCAAACTCTCTTCCGATCTATGCCTTTGATCTTTGCCTCCCCGTCCCTCTGGGCCGCTTCGACTAGATCAGCCGGCCGAGGTCTTCGGCTGCCCGACGCATGTCCAGGAATACCAATCCCAACTTGGCACCCTTGCGGGCCAGGACGGTGAGAACCGCATCTTCACCAACGGATGACAAGATGACATAGCCGTTGGCGCCCCTGATATACACCTGATCGAGGATTCCCCGGCCAAGTTCACCGGCAATCCGTTCGCCCAGGCTGAGCATCGCCGCACTCATGGCCGATACCCGGTCTTCCTCCACATCGGGCGGCAGAGCCGAAGCGATGATCAAGCCATCCACACTCACCACTGCCGAAGCTTCGATGTCGGGTGTACTGACTTGCAAATCCTTAAGACGTGCAACCATTTGCTCCGTGCGCGATCGTGCCATTTCTTCAAGTCCTTTCTTCATCCAAGGGTATACAGCAGCCTACGATTGAGGCCCTTTATTCAGGCGTAGCCTCTAGAATGCTGTATAACAATTCCAATAACACATTCTTGACGCTCTCTTTGTCCATTGCCACACAGGGCAACAATTTGATATCTGGACGAACCTTCAAGGCAATACGCAGGTCTTCAGGCGACCAGGCGTCTTCCAAATCCTGTTTGTTCGCAGCGACGACGTAGGGCGTTTCAGAATAGTTGCGAAAGACATCCAAAATGCGGCGGGCTTCGCGAAAAGTCTCGGGACGCACGCTGTCGACCAAGACCACGAAACCCAGCATGCCCTCAGACAAAATCTCCCACATAAAATCAAAAC
>JAJRYU010000446.1 GCA_024275615.1 Planctomycetota bacterium | reverse complement strand
TCTCTTGAGCCACTTGGATGTTGCTGGTGCATACCGCCGTACAGTGACCACAAGCCTTACAAGCGTCGGTGACCCGAATCCGTCCGGGGGCTAGTTTGTCAGCCATCATGAAAATGCCGCCGTAGGGGCAAGCATAGGTGCAGAAGCCTTTGGCACCCAAGACATAGACCATGAGGCATCCCGCCACGAAGAATGTGAAAATCGTCAACCATGGTCCTGGGAAGGTTGCCCAGAACTCAGTTTTTGTGAGCGCCGAGCTGAACTCTGGAAGGCCGAGATCATTTCTGTGGCGGTAGATAAGAGGCATGCCAAACATGACAAAAGCCGCGCCCACGGGTACCAAGGTCAGAAATCGCGAGCGGACAGGCCGTGGCCTAATGCCGAGGCGTTTCAACAACCAACAACAAAAGTCCTGGACGGCGACGAGGTGGCAAGCCCAACCACAGAAGAAACGACCGAGAATCAGGACTGAAAGTGTCGAAACTAGCATCAGGATAGCGCCAGCATTGACGAGGCCATCGCGCAACGTGTACATCGCTTCGCTTGGTTCTAGAGGCGATATTGTCTCACCGCTCAATCGCCAATGAAGCAGATGCAACCCGGCTAAGACATGGACGAAGATAAGGACAAAGGCGCGCCGCCGGCCCATTTTTGAAGCCCGGACATTCCCCCTTGGTGTTGAGCCCTGAGCGTGGATGGCCGGTGGAACGATGGGGCGGTCGTTGGGTCCCTGACAGTGTTTGGTCGCCATGAAACGCTCCCATCCTGATGCCGAAACCTATGCCAATCGAGGGGTCGGCTGTTCTCAACTTAGCATTCTCCTCGCTGATCTTCACGCCTGAGAATTTGAATCAAGCGGGGTAATTGTTGAGAAACTGTCCGGGCATTCCCTTGTCATCTCGCTGGTGAATGGCAGACTTCTAATCCATGGTTAGTAAGCGAGGACATGTCATGTATCGAAAGCAGGAACCCAGTCGCGCTATCTGCGGCTTTGGTCTCGGCGTCGCCATGGCGTGGTTCCTTGTTGATCTTCAACAAGTCTTGGGCGATCCCGGCGTGACATCCCCAACGCAACGCCTCTGGGGAGTAGGGGTTCTTGTTCTAATGGCGGCCCTTGCTGGATCTGCTGGCCAATTGGTGGCTTCAGCTAGTGTATTCTCTGTCCGGTTGTTCAGAAGATTACCCGGTCGCCGCGAAACGCTCTTTTCGATTCTTCCCTTGGCGATTCTTTTGTTTCTGTTTCTCGCACCCAGGATTGTCGAGCTATTGAGTGGGCCGTGGATTATCGAACAGGCTTGGCGCCCTGCGCTTCTTGTCACTCTTCTCTTTGTGACTTTCGCCTTTGTTGTTTGGGCGGGGAGCCATTTGTGCCGGGTCATAAATGATCACGGTCGTATCCCTTGGCACTATGGTCTTGGCATGCTCGCTATTTGCATCGGCAGTTTCCTTGGCGATGGTCATGGAGCATTGGTTCGCAAGCACGCCGCCTTACATGACATTCTGGCTCTTGTTGGATTGCTCGCAGCCGGTTTTTTTGGGGCGTCCATTTTGGGCAGCCGTTGGCGCCGCCTGGGTTTGATCGAAGTCGCGACCGGCGCGCTGACGATTATTCTCATTAGCACTGGTATCTTGCCGGGCGAGTCTGGTTACTTGCGCAGGCTTGTGCTCAAGTCCACTCGGTTGACTGCCCGTGCCTTCGACCATCAGGACGCACCACCAGACCCCACTCTCATGGACCTTGATCTCCTGGTTGATCTGCGGCGTGGGCAAACGATCAAGGCCGACGTTCTGGATCGTCTTTTACCAGGGCGAAAAACTCGTGACATTGTGTTGATCACAATCGACACATTGCGTCATGATCTTATTCAAGACGGCAAGATGGAAAACCTAACTCCCAACTTGGACAGGCAATTCGCCGAGAGCGTTGTATTCACCAACGCCTGGAGCCAGTTCCCTTCGAGTCGTCATGCGATTCACTCCATGTTCACCGGGCACTATCCCACCGCCAGTGTGATCTTCCCGGGTTCGCGAGCAAGCGAAGGAGCGGCGGATGATGGACCGCAGAGCCTAGCGGCGAGCTTGGCGCAAACTGGCTATTTGACATCTGCTTTCACTGCATTTGAACCTGACTTCTATGCCCGTGAGTCTCATCATCTGACCCGTGGATTCCAGACCACTGACAACGACAGCGGCGATCCAGTGTCCGCTTCCGAACGCGTTGTCGCCAAGGCGATCCGGGCTCTTGGTGAAGACGAGACTGATGGCCCACCTCGTTTTGTTTGGGTGCATCTTTTTGATCCTCACGAACCCTATCGCCCACACGGAGAGACTAAGTCTACGTTGGGCAAGCGGCAACGTTACGATAGCGAGGTGCGCTATGCAGACCGTTGTTTGGGCCGACTTTTTTCTTTTCTGAACAGTTCAGACAAGAATCGAGTTGTCATCGTTCAATCGGATCATGGAGAGGAATTTCGTGATCACGGTGGTATGGGGCACCATTCCAGTCTCTTTGAGGAGCAAATCAAAATACCCTTGGCGATCCGAGGTCCGGGATTCGTTCCGAATCGGGTAAAGCGGCCGGTTGAGTTGATCGATCTTCCGGCGACATTGTGCCAGCTTGTGGGTGCCCGATCGATTGCCAAAGACAAGGGGCACTCTCTCTTGCCGATTCTCTTGGGATTCGATGTCTCGACATGGCCAAGCGAGTACGTATTCAGCCAATTCCGCGAACCCAGATTTGTACATGGAGCTCTCGATGCAATTCGCAGTCAAGACTGGAAGCTGATCGCTGACCGCAGGCTCGGTCTCTACGAGCTCTTCGATCTCAGGAATGACCCCTATGAGCGAACCAACCTCGCTGATATCAACGAGAAGAAACTGAACCAAATGAAGCGGGCGCTTGCCACGATGACGGCATATGCTGGGTCTGAAGTTCAAAACCGAGATGCTCTGGAGCGTGCTCTGTTGCAGCGCGCGATCGGTGGCACATTGGCCCGCAACGAGTTGCCAGCACTCAAGGCTGCGTTCAGACGTGAGAAGATTGTCTTGCCTGAGATGTTGCCCAAGTTGTTGGATTCCCCCGATGTGGAGATTCGGCGCGCCGCCCTTGTTCACGTCGCTACCTTCGCCGATGGCTTAGGACGTGCCCATCTGTCTCGTACAGCCTTGGAATCCCAAGGCGAAGCCGCCGTCGAAGCAGATGTGGGCTTGGCTCTTCTCGGTGACGAAGATTCACCTGAGCGTCTTGAGAACCTTGACGAGGATTTCTTCGGTACCGATCGATTCTTGTTGGCGACTGCGAGATTTGTTGCCGGTGAACAGATCCTGGGGCCGGCGATCCATCAACTGCTGGCGGATCCGAACAATGACCGGGACTTGGACACGTTGGCGATCTACTCACTCATGCGTATCCGCGACCCCTGGTTACTGACCAGTCTTTACGCGCGAACGAATCTGGGGTTTCGATATGCTGAGCATCGTACTGCCGCTTTTGACGTCGCTTCGCGGATGGTCTTTCACTTGAGTTCGCCGCTCATGCGGCGATTTTTGAACAACCCAGATCGAGCGGTTCGGCAATCGGCAGAGGCTTTTGTGGCCTTAGATCCAGGGCTTGCTCCTTGGCGACGTCAGGCGTTGAAGGCGGAAGCCCTCGCCGAAAAGGCGCGCGCCTTGGGAATTGGTCCTGCAAGTCTCGACTTGGCCACACCTCTTTATCTTTCCTGCTTGGATATGATGGCGGAGGTGGGGGTGTTCGATTGGGGTTATGTCTTGGAATTGTCTTTCTTGTGGACGGTCAACGGTCGCCGCTCGGGATTGTCCGATTTGTTGATCCCCAAGATGCCAGCTGCTGAGTCTCTTAGCAATTCCTTCGCTTTGGCACTAACCCGGCGGATGCTCAGAGTTGCACAAACGGCGAACCTGAAAGTGAGAGCTCATCTCAAACTTGTCCCGGGACAGGAACTCAAGCCCGCTGATCAGGGGCGAATCAACTTGTTGGTTGAGCTCAGATTGGAGTCCGAGAGTGCTGCTTTGATCGGCGGAATCGGTACCAAGACTTCCTACTTGGGGGCGGCGCTTCTTGACCGTCGGGGCCGGTTGATTGGCGAAGCTCTGTCCTTGCCATTGCCCCTCACTGGCGTCTTGCCAGGGGAGAGGATCGTGCTTGCCGTGCCGGTCAGCGTCGGCGAAGGGCGCGATCGCGCCGCCAAGCTCGGTATTCGCTTGGGCCGTGCTGACAATGAGCTGGCTCCCCCCATTGTTATCGACCTCGATCGCTAAGATCTCATAACTCCATGGCCAAATGGGCTTTTAATCGAGCCCAGCCAAGAAATCGGGCCAGCTTGTTCATGAATAGGCCCTGTCGAGCTGCATCATCCCGGTTCCCGTCCCCTCAAAGGGCTAGATTCAGGCAACAGAATCGAAACGGGAAAGGGAGCCGATGACTCTGAACAAGGACCTGGAAAAAGCCTGCATTGACACTGTTCGTACTTTGGCCATGGACGCGGTCCAAAAGGCCAAGTCTGGCCATCCGGGGACACCCATGGCCCTTGCGCCCGTGCTCTATAGCATTTGGGCGAATCACCTGAGGCACGACCCCAAGAACCCCAAGCTCCCCAATCGAGACCGTTTTGTGCTGTCTATTGGCCACGCTTCGATGCTGCTCTACGGCACTTTGCATCTTTCCGGCTACGACCTCTCACTCGACGACATCAAGAACTTTCGGGTTCTGGGAAGTCCCTGTGCCGGTCACCCTGAGTTTGGACATTGCCCAGGAGCCGAGACAACGACGGGGCCCTTGGGACAAGGCTTCGCCAATGCCGTGGGGATGGCCATTGCCGAACGCAAGATGTCCCACTATTTCGGTCGGCCTGGACACGACCTGCTGGACCACCAAGTGATTGCCTTGGGTGGCGACGGCGACATGATGGAAGGTGTCGCCATGGAAGCTGCCAGCCTTGCTGGGCACCTTGGTCTAGATAATTTAGTTTGGGTCTACGATGCCAACGAAATCACCATCGAAGGCACGACGGCAATCGCATTTACTGAAGACACTGCGGCCCGAATGAAGGCCATGGGTTGGGACGTTTCTCTTGTTCCTGATGCCAACGACGTTGATGCTCTGAGTGCTGCCTTGGCATCGACTCGGAATCGAGAAGGTAAACCGCATTTCATCATCGTGCGTTCTCACATCGCCTTCGGCAGCCCAAACAAGCAAGACACTCCAGATGCTCATGGTGCTCCTCTTGGGGAAGAGGAGATCGCGGCTACGAAAGTGGCCTACGGCCGAGATCCGGAGAAGAAGTTTTTTGTTCCAGAAGCCGCCAAATCGGCATTCACTGAGTATTGCCAAGCACGAGGCGAATCTGCGACAGAAGCTTGGACGCAAGGATTGGCATCTTATCAGAGCGCCCACCCCGAAATGGCTGATGAGCTCTCCGCCTTCTTAACCGGGAGTCTTCCTCAAGGTTGGGATCAAGATCTGCCCGTTTTCGATACCGACGTCAAGGGGATGGCTGGCCGTGCTGCCTCAGGGAAGGCTCTGAATGCAATTGCCAAACGTGTCCCTTGGTTGATGGGAGGCTCAGCCGACCTCGGACCTTCCAACAAGACGTCGATTTCCGGGGAAGAGAGTTTCTCGCGAGCTCAGCCCAATGGCCGCAACATTCACTTTGGCGTCCGTGAACACGCCATGGGATCCATCGCCAATGGTATGACCCTCTCAGGAATGCGCGCCTATACCGGGACGTTCTTTGTTTTCAGTGACTATATGCGGCCGGTTCATCGCTTGGCAGGGTTGATGAAGATTCCATCGCTCTACATCTACACCCACGATAGTATTGGCGTCGGCGAGGATGGCCCGACCCACCAACCTGTGGAGCACTTGGCCAGCCTGAGGGCCGTGCCAAACTTGGATGTGATTCGTCCAGGTGATGCCAATGAGGTTGTCGAAGCTTGGCGCTACATGTTGCAGTTGACTGATCGTCCAGCTTCTTTGGTTCTCAGTCGACAAAACCACGCAAC
>JAJRYU010000445.1 GCA_024275615.1 Planctomycetota bacterium | reverse complement strand
CTCAACGTACGGATGCGTTGGTACTTGTTATGCCGATACTTGAGAAGCATGCGGAATCCAAACACCAAGACCGAAATGGTGTAGAGGAACCCGTACAAGAACCATCGATCGGCGTTTTTTCCGGAAAGAAAATGGGCTAAGGGATCCAGCATTTGGGTGGGGCGCAAAAGGAGAGCTGGCATGTTCAAGCCCGTTTGCAGGTCGTCATAGAAGTAGAGAATGACGTAGAAAGCAGTGAGCGCCACACCCAGGATCCAGGCGATGGTCCCTCTATTTTGAAGGCCACGAAACATTGTGCCGTTGTGCTTGATACCCGCAGGGCCCCGGCTGAGTCGGTCCCAGAACAAGATAGCAGCCCCGGTTATGAGAAGTCCGTAACTCGTGGCGATTCCAATCCATGTTCCCAAGGCGACTCCTGCCCCGAGTTGCAACAATACAGAGAGTGCGCCCAATGAACATAGCGCTGTCGCCAAGCGGCTCAGACGTGAAGCTCGCCTGACAATCGCCGGCTTAGGAGCACCGAATGCCTGGGTTTCTTCATCGAAATCATAGGCAAGCAGTTGCGGATCAATCATTGAATGGCTCCAGAAAAGGTGGCGCGTATTTCGTCCTCATGGCGTTCGAAGAACTCCGGGTCGAAGTTGGCTTGCTCAAGGTTGTCTAAGACGAACTGAGGAGATCGGCCTTCGTTGATCCATTTTTCACAAACACGGTGGCGAAAACGAATCCCCATTGTCTGGATTCCAATCACTTGATTCTTGTCGTTGTAAACCAGTCGAAGGAGCTTCTTCTCCGTTGGATGTTGCCAGACGAGATTGCGCTCGTTTTCCTTGTCGCGATTGACCTGACCATAGGTTTGGTATTCCAAGTCGAAGAACTTGGCCGAGTTGTACCACAGGGGAGGTTCGAAGTTGCGGGCCAAACCAGCGATGTTGTCGCCGACGATCTCCCCTTGCATCTTGGCCGTATACCAAACTTGGTTGATGACATTGCGTTCACCATCCGGAGTGACAATCTCTGCGCAATCACCTGCCGCCCAAACATTTGCCGCGGTCGTTTGAAGTCGTCCATCCACGAGAATCCCTCGCCCGGTCTTGATAGCTGTTTCCTTGACCATGTCGATGTTGGGGGAGACGCCAGCTGTCAGGCCTACAAGTTCGCAGTCAATCGTCTCGCCCGCGGTCGTCACCACTCCTGCGACGCGGCCGTGGCCGTCGTCGATGATCTCCTTCATTTCGGTTTGCAGACGAAGCTCAATACCTTCTGCGCGAATGACATCATTGACCAACATCGATTCTTCCGCAGGGAGTACGATGTTCCAAAAGGATTCTTCGCGTACGAGAAAGATGACCTGCAGCCCTTGAGAATGGAGCATTTCTGCCATCTCGATACCGATGAGCCCGCCGCCGACAATGACTGCCGTTTTTGTCCTTTCTGATGTTTCCTTGAGTTGTTTGAGATCGTAGAGGCCCCAAAGACCCTGAACGCCGAGTAGGTCTTGCCCTGGCCAACCGAACTTATTGGGTTTGGAACCTGTTGCTATGACCAAGCGGTCATAGTTCAAGGTGCCGCTTTTGTGGAGAGATAGTTCTTGGGAATCTACGTTGATGTCAACAACCCAATCGCGAACAACATCGATGCGTTGTTCCGGCCAAACACGATCTTCATGAGGCTTGGTGTCAGCGTAGCGCATGTGCCCCATATAGATATACATGAGCGCTGGGCGAGAGTAATGGAACTTCGACTCACCTGAGATCATGGTGATCTTGCATTTTGGATCGTTTTGGCGCAGCCTGAGTGCCACACTCACGCCAGCTGCTCCGTTGCCGATGATGACGACTTGCATAATCCCATTCCTCTTCCTGGAAGCCCATTTCGTGGTCAATTGACCCATCTTGCCACACGGTCGAGACTCTAACTTGAACCGAGGGGCTTTTATTCACTCCCAAATCGAAGTGTTTTTTGCGATGATCGGCAACTGTTCAAACGACCTGTGGAGCCGAATTCATGTTCGATAGCTTAGAGGACTTCTTTCATTACGATTACAGTTGCAAACGGATGCATGACAAACTCGACGCGAATTCCAAGCGCCGAGCTCGTGCAGCAATTCGTTCAAGAGGGGAGATTCGAGATCGAGTAGAAGCTCTAGAAGATGAGGTCTATTTTCTCAATCTTGTCAACCGTTGCCTAGTCAATCTTTTGCTCAAGAGAGGATTGTGCTCCCAAGACGAACTCATCGATCTCTTGGCTTCTCTTGATGAGAACGACGGTTCTCTTGATGGCGGATCGACCAGCGATGATCTTGCCCAAGAGATGGGATTCGATGAATCTCCTGTGGATCGCCTCAAGCCCGAGCCGCGGGCTCCTATTTCATCGAAGAAGAGAGGAAGGCGTTAGTGGCGCCGACTTTACTTCAACTCGCCCACCGCAGAATTTCCTGTATTCGCCAAATGTCTCGTCCCTTTCGCTTCAGACGCCTCTCTTAAGACGTTGTTTTCTGACAAAGAAGGTCATTTGACGTGGTTTTCTTAGACGTTATGGCTCTGTTGGGGTAGATTAGCGGTTGTTCGTGCCTGCCGTGTAAAATCAGCATGGGCATGCCGTTGACCAAAACAACATGATTTGTCGACCCTTTCGATGCCGAAGGGGGCGCCCGAGATTCGAGTACATTGTTCGCCGAGTGTCGCCCAGATTCCGCAGGGAGACATCGAGTTCAACCATGTTGATGAGACCATTGGGAGAGTTGGGATGAAGACTAAGAACTCACTGTTGTCCGTGATTTGCGTGACAACTTTTCTGCTGTTAACCGGCGTTGCTGCAAGCCAAACGATTTTG
>JAJRYU010000444.1 GCA_024275615.1 Planctomycetota bacterium | reverse complement strand
CGAGCGCCGCGCACCTGCTGCCTCGATGCTGGCGAATAGATTCGGTTTGCATCACATGGTTGGCAATGTCTGGGAGATCACTCGAGATGGGCTGCGGGTGGAGGGTAACGTCTATTTGCCCATGGACGGCATTCACACCTTGGTTGAACCCGACGAATTTGTCATCCGTGGCGGTAGCTTTCGCAGTGGAGCCGAACGGGCAACCTCCAGTACACGGGGAACCGTTGCGCGACAAAACAGCTCCTCGTCATTTGGATTTCGGGTGAGCCGAAAACTGCTTGGTTCTTGGCAGCGACCCTGAATCCTGACGAGCCGTTTTGACCAGATTCGCCACCTGCTGTCTCCGCTCATCGGCGGAGGCCGGGATAGTCCTTGGCATAGCGGCGCGTTACATTAGAGTTGCACACCGAAGACTCAAACAAACCGCGGATCGATTTCATGTCAGCAGATCAAAACCAGATTCAAGAGTTCTTGAGACAATACCAAGCTGATCTTGCGTCCGGCCAAACCCGCGATCTTAGTGAGTACCTGTCTCTTTTTCCTGGAGACGATATAGCGATTACCCATGCGATGAATGACCTTCTGAACGCGCAAACTGTCTTGGCGCAGGACGACGACCATACCGAAGTGACGAGGCAAGAAAGAGGTGGTACGGTCGAGGGAATCGTTGGTTCGGTATTGGGGCATTACCGCGTCCTCGAGGAGATTGGTCGTGGTGGCCAAGGCATGGTCTTCTTGGCTCGCGATGAGCGCCTAGGACGACAGGTGGCCCTTAAGGTCTTGAACAGCATGGCGCTTCAGTCCGAAGATTGTCTGCAACGATTCAAGCGCGAAGCGGAAGCGGTGTCACGTCTTGATGATCCGGGTATTTGCACCGTGTACGACACAGGGACATTTGAAGGTGTTCCATTCATCGCCATGCAATTTGTTGAGGGCAAAAGCCTCTCAGAGACGTTGAAGGTCGAGATCGCGGCACGCTGTGGTGATTCGTCTATTGCCAGTTCAGAATCCTCGGCAACCTCCAAGACCGCCTATTCACACAACGAACTCCGCGCCCGAGTGGATCGCTATGTGGCCTTGATAGAACGTGTCGCTCGCAGTTTGCACACGGCTCATGAAAACGGATTGGTGCACCGCGATATCAAACCCGGCAATATCATGCTGGGAAAAGAAGGCCGGCCGATCATCTTGGATTTTGGCTTGGCACGTGATGAAGATGCCGACGGTATGGGGCTGACAAGAACCGGCGACGTATTGGGTACTCCGGCCTACATGGCACCCGAGCAGATCAATGGTGATGTGCATCGCGTTGATCGTCGGACTGACATTTACGCCCTCGGTGTCACGCTCTTCGAGTGCATTACATTGGAGCGGCCTTTTGTTGCCGCGACTCGGCAAGCTCTCTATCGTCAGATTCTTGAAGGACGGGCAACTATGGCGTCAGCTTTGGTTTCCGGAGTACGTCACGATCTTGACATCATTTTGAAGACTTGCATGGACTTGGACATGGACCGCCGCTATCAGAGCGCCGAGGCGATGGCCAATGATCTATCTCGATTCTTGAGGCGCGAACCGATTCAGGCCCGACCTGCAAGCTGGTGGCTCAAACTTTCGAGATGGGCGGAACGCAACACAGCCTTGGCGATCGCTGTTGTTGTCTTGTTTGTTCTCCTCGTCTCTGGCCTGGCAATCACAACATCGTTGTGGCGTCAGAGCGACAAGGATCGGCTTCGTGCCGAAAGAGAAACCAAAAGAGCCGATGACAAGGCCCAAGAAGCGAGCGAAAACCTCTCACACTACGAGATGCTCTCTGATGTCAATCGCTACCGTCAATTCGAAGAGGAGATCGCCGGTTTCTATCCTCCGCATCCTGACAACGTCCAGCGTATTGATGCCTGGTTCGCTCAGGTAAGTGAGTTGGTGCGCAGAGAGCCTGTCTATCGCGAGGAGCTGGCGTCCTTGGAAGCCAACTCACGAACAATGGACATCGAAGGAATTGAAAGAACCCACTACGATGCGAATGTGGCCTATCTCATCGAGATGAAGAAACGGCGGGCTGATCTCAGGGAGGCTCTCGCCGGAAAGTTGTCCGACCGTGCCCGCGAATCGTACACTCGGACAAGAGGGGCGTATTCGATGATGATCGGCAAACTTGAAGAAAGAATCCTAAGCAAAGTTAAATATGTCTTCGACGACGCCGACCAAGATTGGCGCTATCTCAACTTGGAACGATTGATGCGTTACATGGTTGTCTTGAAGGACAAGGAGACTCCTCTTTCTCCAGTAGCTTCGATGTTGCTCCTCAGAGATCAGTGCCAGAGAATTCGTGAGGATAGCTTGGTGAAAAGTGCGCGGCTCTGGCAGGCGGCGATAAAGAGCATTGAAGACGAAAAAGAGAGTCCTGCCTACGGCGGACTCAAGATAGAACCGCAGCTCGGGCTTGTGCCTCTGGGGCAAGACCCCACGACGGGGTTGTGGGAATTTGCCGATGTCTTGACCGGGAGTATTCCTGAGCGCAGGGCATCAGGTCGCCTAAATCTGGCCCCGGATTTTGCTGTCGTCTTTGTTCTCGTTCCTGGGGGTATGTGCACGATTGGCGCCCGCGCTCCAAGAGAAGTTGGCGAAGAGGGAGACAACATCGATCCGTATTGCAGTGGCAGCGAGTTGGCAGTCCGGACCGTTAGGCTCGCTCCATTCTTCATGGGAAAGTACGAATTCACACGCTCTCAGTGGGCCATTGGGACGGGAGATGATGTACGCCAAATCCCCGGGAAGGACGGGGTCACCGAGCCCATGTATCAAGAAGCGGGAAGACACCCACTGACTCATGTGAGTTGGTCTCTTGCCAATGAGTTCTTGGTGAAACTCGGATTCTTGCTGCCAACGGAAGCTCAATGGGAATACGCCTGCCGGGGAGGTACGTCTATGCCCTGGTGGGTCGGGTCACAAATGACTTCTCTTCATGGCAAGGCCAACTTCGGCGAAAAAACTAAGAGTGGTGGCACAACGTGGATGGATGGCATTGAAGAGACAAACCCCGTCGACCACTTCTTGCCCAATGGCTTCGGGCTCTACAACGTCATAGGCAACGTTTGGGAGCTCACGCGGGACGCGCCACGGATCGATGTCGAAGAGTTTTTGCCCGGAGATGCCCTGCACTCCATAGTTCTTTCCGAACAGTTCATCATTCGTGGCGGCAGTCTGCGGACTGAACCGACTCGAGGACGGTCGGCGGCCCGTGCGAGCATCGAAAAGGACAATAGCAGTTCATCACTGGGCATGCGAGCCTCTCGGGTGCTTCAGGGCGAGTGGAGCCGACCATGACCTCTGTTCTTTTGCTCGATGTGATGAGTACGCTGGTCTACGATCCTTTCTATGTCGAGATGCCAGCTTTCTTCGGCATGTCGTTCGAGGAGCTCATGCGATCAAAACACCCCACGGCCTGGCTAGAATTTGAATCCGGTCGGTGGAGCGAGCAGAAATTTCTCGACAATTTCTTCGCCGATGGGCGGAGTTACGATCAAGACGGGCTAAAAGCGGTCACCTATCGTTCGTTTCGTTGGTTACCTGGAGTGGAATCCCTGCTGTCTGAGCTCGTGGCCCAAGGTCTTCCCATGCACGTTGTGAGTAATTATCCAACGTGGTACCACGAAATTGAAGCGCGTCTTGGTTTGAGTCGCTACTTGCCCTGGACCTTTGTGTCTTGCGATTGGGGCCTGCGAAAACCCGATCCCCAAGTTTTCCTACGCTTGCTTGGCCACCTTGCCATTGCCCCTCAAGAAGCGTACTTCGTCGACGATAGCGGGGCCAATTGCGACGCAGCGGCGAGGCTAGGGGTGCGATCTTTTCGCTTTTGCGACGCTAAAGCCCTGCGCCAGACCTTCGTTGATGAGGGGATTCTCTCCAACTAGCGTCGACTTTTGCCACGATTGAGGCCAAATCCTCCCTCGAGCGGTCGAATCACTGCCGTAAATCTCGACAGTCGGAAATTCCTAATCACTGGCGAGGAAAGGATTTCAGTACGCCATCTTCCTACCCGATAAGGAAACAGAAGGAGGTGGGTCCCCCGTGTGTGGACCCCACAGGGAATGGACAGATGAGCCAAAGTGACCTTTTAGACATCCCGGCGATCGATGCTCTTCTTGAACGCTTCAAAGCGCGCAAGGAAGAGCAGGAAGATCTTGCGGCGACGACTACGGAATTCGAAGTCGATCAGCCGAACGCATTGTGCCCAGATGCTCTTCAGTCGATGGGCCTACGCTTGCGCATGGTCGCCGATCGTATGGCTGGCGACTTGAGCGCTGTGCTTCGGTCGCAATTCACCTGTTCGATCTCGGACTTCTCGCTGCTGCGACTAAGAAGCGCGGTTGAGAAACTGCCCAGCCGTTGTTGCATAATCGAGTTGGCTGTTCCCGAGCTTTCCCTTTCTGCATTTCTGTCGATGGACATGAAGACTGCGGCCTCGATCATTGATCGGCTTGTCGGTGGTACCGGAGAAGGTGCGGACATTGACCGCGACCTGACAGCGATTGAGCAACGCGTGATTGCCGACGTCGTCAATCCCGTAATCGATGCTTACCAATCAGTGATGTCTGGAGTTGCCCAGCTCAATATGTCCTGGAACCGGTTTATTGGTACGCGAGAAGAAATGCTCTCCTTTCCCCCCACGGAGCTATTTCTGTCGGCGAGATTTCATGCCGAAGTCGAAGGTGGTTTGGAATGGAATTTTGAGTTTCTCCTGCCGATCGCTGATCTAACTAAAGCCATTGAACGCGCAGCGTCGGTTCCTGTTCAACCCGTCGAAGTTGCTCAAGATCGCCGGCAAGGTCTTAAGCGTGTTCTTTGTGATGTCGCGGTAGAGAGCACTGTCATTGTTGGCAAGTCTGTTGTCAGTCTTCGGGACGTCGCCAATTTGGCTCCCGGTGACATCTTGGTCTTGGATACCAAACCAGGGCAGCAAATGGAATTTCGCGTGGGCGGCAAGACAAAATACGTGGGTGCCCTCGGGCGCTGTGGCTCAACCATGGGCTTTAAGATTACAAGACAAGTTGATGAACGAAGTAACAAGGGGAATGCGGGATGACGCAAGACACCGCAGATGTCGCTGATACGACAGAAGAAGTACAGGCCGAAGAAGAAACGGAATCATCATCAGCAGATGTTTCCGCTGTGGATCTGGAAGATTTCACAGAATCACCCGTGCTAACGTCACCAGGCGCTTCGCCAGAGAACCTAGGCCGTGTCATGGACGTGCGCGTACCGATGACCGCGCGGATTGGTATTGTTCACAAGACGATTTCTGATGTCATCGATCTGGTGCCAGGTTCCATCGTTGATTTGGAGCGCAATGCCGGTGAGCCCATCGATTTGGTTATTGGCGACAAACTCATTGCCAGAGGTGAAATCGTTGTGGTTAAGGATCGTTATGGCGTTCGCATAGTCGAAGTGATTCAAGACGATTGAGACCGAACCCTCGTGAATAGCGCGGGCCAGGAGCCTGT
>JAJRYU010000443.1 GCA_024275615.1 Planctomycetota bacterium | reverse complement strand
CCGCAGGGGCCAGCGGTCTGATCCCGGACATCAACAACAGTCCCTTGTTAGTCATGAATGGTGACATCCTCACGGAATTGGACCTATCAGCCATGGCTCTCAGTCATGTGCGCCGAGAATCAGCGATTACTGTGGGGGTCCGCCCCTACCAGCATCAAGTGCCTTACGGTGTCACCAAACTCATGGGCACGCGCATCATTTCACTGGAAGAAAAACCCATGCTGACGTGTTGGAGCAACGCTGGCATTTATATTCTTGACCCTTCGATTCGGTCATCGATTCCTGAGAACACCTATCACGATATGACACTTCTCATCGAGAACCACATCGCCGAAGGCGACAAGGTCAGTGCCTTTCCGATTCGGGAGTACTGGTGTGACATTGGCTTGCCGGAAGACTACGATCGCGCGCAGGACTTGTGGCAAGGGAAATAGAGAGGCGAGTCGGCTCTAGTTCAGATCGATATCGAAACGGAATTCGGCACCTCCCTGATAGGATTTGGGTACGCTCTCCACTTTGAACTCCGGTACACCGATGAGAACCGCTTGGCCGCGAGGCACGAGAACGGTGAAATCGAATCTACCCTCACCATCGGTGCGCGTGCCGCCAAAAATGGTACGCGGCCACGTGGCCAATTGGAGAAAAACGTCGACACCGGGAACAGGGCGCCTAAGAGATATGGAGCGAACCTGCCCGACACAGTGAATTTCAAGAAGATCGATCGTCGGTCCTGGATCGATTGGTTGACGAAAGAGCGCGCCCAATATCGTACAGCGCAGTGATCCACGATTATCGGCATAGGCATCATCGTTGATGCCGAGGTAAAGACGCCCGGATTGGTCAAAGATGATCGGTCGTCCCGGGGTGACGAGCATAGGGCGCCCGTCAAGTCCGATACGCGCGATTAAGCTGCCTGCTGGCAAGTTGGGGGCTGGCAAACGATTGCGGTAAGAGTCGTGCGCGGCTCGACTGCCGAAGAAACCCCTTAGTGCCAAGGCCGCGATCCCCTCAGGCCCAGACCACCCAAATTGATTCCCTTCAGTTGGATCAATGCTCCAGGTGCCTTCGATATCGACCAAGATCGACCTGCCAGCAATGATATCACCTCGTGTGTCGGTCCAGCCTCCAGATGCTCGGACCTCAACCAGCCGAGCCGGTGCGACCAAATCAGGCAAGTCATCGTAGTTGCGATCACCGTGAAAATTGCCGATGGCTCGGACACCTGCCAACCGGAAAGGCCCGTGGCCGGAAAACAGGATTCTGAGGGCCCGATAGGAAACATTCGAATCCAGGGGGATGGTGATACTCGGGCGAGAAACAGCTCGTCGATTTCCAGTAAGACGATACCAGTTGATATTTTCGTTCCTGAAAGTGGCCACACGTTCCCAGGTGCCGTCGTCGCGCTCCAATTCAACTTGAATGTAGTGGGCTGCGTCCTGGTCAGATCCTGCGGTTCCTAGTTCAAGGCGCACCAAGTGAGCATGACCGCTGAAACGACTTTCCGAGAATGCGTAGCCTTGGCGTGCGCTGTACCACAAACCGCCGTCAAATTCAGATCCTCGACTCAGACGCCGATCGCGACTGGAGCGTCTAACCAAGGCACCGTTTGCTCTTGATGCCACGTTTGTCACTTGACCGGTGATGGGCCCCAGTGGTCGTGACCAATCAGATTCAAAGTCGGTGTTGTTTCGCCAATTTGTCGGGCCCCCAAAAACCCACGCGAAAGGATCTATTTTCGCGGTGCGACGCCAGGGATTGAGCGAAGCGATCGGGAATTCTCTGCTGTAGGAACGCACAAACCGCTCTTCAGGAAGCCAGTAGAGCAGGACCTTAACTGGTCCACGACCACGAAACGCAAAGTGGAGTTTCTTGCGATCATTGCCAAACAACCCGCCAAAGAGGTTGTTCTTCTTGGCCCGATCGAGGATTCCAACCGGCAAGGTATGATCTCCCAAGGGAAGTTCAACGGCGGACCTTATGCCAGCCCTGTAGAGGAAGCTGGTGACGCCAGGGCCGCCCAATGCTCGGAGCAAAAGGACTCCACTATGATCGGGCCAAGCTTCTTTCGGCCCGCGAATGAATCGTTCTGCACCTGTCGCCGTCCATGTGTGTTCCCAGATCAGGTTGACTTGTTTACGCCAGGGCTTTTGCGGCGGATTGAAGGCGAAGTTGGAAGCGTAGGGGTTGTTACGTTGGTAGCGCTTCAGATGATTCTTGGTCTTGAACCAGATGATCTTAACCTTGGCCTGCCCTTGTCCTTTTACCCGCCATTGCCAACGAAGAGGAGTTCCAACTCTTTGCTTCTTGAGGACAATGTCGGGCCGATAGATGTAGTCGCGTGCCGCCGTCTTGGCTAGGTCATAGTCACAGAAAAGCTGTTCGCAACGCTCTATTCTTGGCCCGAAGGCAACGCGAACAAGCAACAGTCCTTCATTTGTCGGCCAATTGTTAGCCGGCGCGTTGTACCAGCGGAGCTTTCGCTGAGCACGCCATTGTTTCTCCCATACGACGATCTTCTTTGCTTGTGGGTTTGAACGAGCCGGTTGAACGGCGCGCGGCGTTGGCTTTTGACCTGGTACAGGTCTCAAATTGTTCGGTTTTTGCCTTGGAGACTGAGGTGGCGGGCGTTTCAATGGCGTCTTCGTCGTGGGCCCCTTCGCTGGTCTTTTCTTCGGGAGGCGGGTCGCCGGGTGCCTGGTGGGTTTCTTTGTTTGTTGCGGAACGGGGCGTGGGCGCCAACCCTGAGGAGCCTGTCCAATGCGAATTTTTGTGACAACCTTGCCGGCCACAAAGACGAAAATACGTCGCCCTTGATTCCACCCTTGGCGCCAGTTCTTGAGCTTCGGATCCGCCGCCGCGGCTTTTTTGATCGGCGTTCCAACCTGATAGCGCATTTCGGTGGCGCCCCTAAAAGGGGCAGCCAACTCAATGGCGCCGAGACGTCCTAATCGATCAAATGCAAGCGCCATGCCGGGGTATTGCCACAGCGTACGTGCGATTTCGCGGGTCGGATTTCCGAGTTTCCTTCGGATGTCGACTGAACGTTCGCTCAGCTGGATGAGTTGCCCACCGTAGAGGATTTTCTTGCGCGACTCTTCAATTCTTTCTTGGCCCGTTGCTGCGGGTACCGAGAAGGCAAGAAAGCAAAGGATCCATAGGAGACTGACTGACGGCATGACTCGTGACACGGGTGTTCCCCAGTTTTGTTCCGCTCGCAGTTACACTACGGTGGCGGAACGTGCCCGATGGACTCAATTTGTTTTGGACGTGTATTTTAGCGCTTCTTCGACCTGGAATTTGGAACCAATATAGAGTGGGCTCCGCTCGTGTAAGGATCCTGGCAGCTTCTCCAAGATCGGTTGAATACCGTCAGTGGCCATTCCACCAGCTTGTTCAGCCAGGAAGGCCATGGGCGAACACTCGTAGAGCATGCGCAGTTTTCCTTTTGGTGCTGAGGTTGTCGCGGGATACATGAAAATGCCTCCCTTCAACAGCGTGCGATGGAAATCAGCCACGAGGGCACCGACGTAACGGGAATTGTAGCGTGGCTCTTCGCATGTTTTTATGGCTCTCAGATATTCTTGTACCTCCGGGGCAAAGCGTGTGAAGTTCGATTCGTTCACCGAATAGATGCTTCCCTTCTCCGGGATCATCATGTTCTCGCGACTCAGCAAGAATGCTCCGGATGCCGGGTCAAGAGTGAACATGTGAACGCCTTGGCCCGTTGTATAGACAAAGACTGTGGAGGAGCCATAGATGACATAACCAGCAGCCCGCTGTTTGCATCCAGGTTGGAGAATGTCCGCCATCGAATCACGGGGACCGAAGCCAACGTTCTGTCGTTCCAAAACCGAGAAGATGGTGCCAATCGGCATGTTGACGTCGATATTGCTGGAGCCATCCAGAGGGTCAAAAAGGACAATGTAGCGTCCGGCAGCTCCCGAGTCATGGAGGACGATAGGGTTTTCGTTCTCTTCACTGGCTAGAATGCCGACGTTGCCTCGATAGGACAGGCACTTCATCAGGATCTCGTTGGCGAAAATATCCAGCTTCTGGACAACTTCTCCTTGGATGTTCT
>JAJRYU010000442.1 GCA_024275615.1 Planctomycetota bacterium | reverse complement strand
GGCGACCTATCGTTCTGGGATTACCATCGTCGCTAGGATTCTCGACGAATCACACATGGAAGACGAAGCTGCGCTATCGATTTACGCACAAGGCTACATCCAAGGCGGTCAGCGCAAGGCTCTCGGAAAACTCCTGAATTTCATCCTCACCAAGCCAACATTTTCAAACCCCTTCAAACTCGACATGTCGCGCTCTCTGGCGAATGCCGGGATCAATGAAGAGGCTGCTCGCTTGCTTTACACTTGCGAGGACGATTCCTTTGGCAAAGCCCGGCAAGAAGCTCGCGCTCTTTTCAAGTCTGGCCACATAGATCGTGCTGCGGAACTGGTCAAGAGCCGTGGGACAAAAGAGGATTGGGGATTCGATTGTTGTCAGATCTTGGGCGCACATCTAGTTCAGGATAGTCAAACGCAAAGAGAAGGCTACGAGCTACTTAGTGAGGCCATATATCGCTATGGGGCGATCGATGATGAGATCCACCTTATCTTCGCGCGTCAGGCCTTCCTGGTCGGGGAGTTAGAGGAAGCGCGAAAAAACGTAAGCCAGTATCTCAATCGTCAACCGACATCCGCAAGCCGCGTTGTGAAAGCGCTCAAGATGCTCCATTCCATGGATAGACCCGATCTAAAGTTCACTCGGGTTTTGGAAGATAGGCGCAACTTGCTTGATCCAAAGGGGTACTTCGACGATCAGTAGGTGATCAGAGGAAGTTCGCCATGTTCGAGTGCGGCGCGTTCAAAGACGGACTCCATCGTATCGAACTCAAACTCGGCCAAGAGTTGGCGAAACTTGGCCTCGTTGCGATTCAGATTCACATAGTGCCGAAACCGGCCAAGTATTCCGGTCCGATCGGTCAGTCGCGGTTGACCTGGATCCATTTCCCAAGGATGCAAGTAGAAAACAAACGGCCGTGAGCGCTCGCTCTTGCGTAAGGAATGCCGAGTTAGAGCATAGGGGAACAGGCGAAACCAACCGCCGCCGCAGAATGCCAGCTTCTTGCCCAGAAGGCTCCCCACAGTCATCGGAAACTCCTTGAGCTCACCCCCGTTGGGAAGCTTGATTCGATGCAGGCCAACCGGTGCTTCGGGAATGCCGTATTCTGGGTGATGAACCGGAAATATGCTCGAATCATGGGTGATTCCCGCTTCATGCAAGATGTCGAGGGCCCAAAGAGTCTTGGCGGTCACACTAAAACATGGTGCCCGATAACAGACCGGAGCAGCTCCCAAGATATCTCCGAGAATACCCTGAGACCGCGCAATGTCATCCCTGAACTCCTCTTGACTGAGCTTCCAAATAGGTTGGTGATTGTAGCCATGACTACCAACCTCGTGTCCTTGTTCCACCAATTGGCGAATCTTGTCGGGAATACGCTCGGCAACCCAACCGAGCACGAAAAAGGTCGCTTTGACGTCATAGTCCTCGAGCGCTGCGCAACATCGTCCGAGGTTCTGTTCCACTCGCAACTCGAAACTGCCCCATTCATCCTGTCGCAGACGATCCTGAAAAACGCCGACTTGGAAATAGTCTTCGACATCAATCGTCATGGCATTTTTGATTGGAGAACGCGCGGCGCGCGTTGGGACTTCAGTCTGGGGAATTGTCTCGCTCCTACTTCGCGCCGCGGCCAGTTAGGCAGCGGATCGTCAAGAAGATAATAATGATGTCTGTCATCATGCACATCTTTTTGATGTAGAGAAGATCATAAGCGAGCTTCTTGCGAACATCGCGGAGGGTTGAGTCGTAACTGTGATAGACCTGAGCCAATCCGGTAATACCAGGCTTCACGTTGAGACGATTGCTGTAATCAGGGATCTGGCGCTTGAACTGCTCGACGAAAACGGGGCGTTCAGGTCGAGGTCCCACCAGACTCATGTTCCCAAGCAGTACATTGATCAGCTGAGGCATTTCATCGAGATGGCTCATGCGCATGAAGCGTCCAAACCTAGTGACGCGTGGATCATTGTCTTGGGCCCAAATCGGACCAGTGGATGATTCAGCATCTTGGATCATCGTGCGCAGCTTGAGGATCTTGAAGCAAACGCCATTTTGTCCAACTCGTTCTTGCTGGAAGAAAACCGGACCGCGAGACGTCAATTTAATAATAAGACACATAAGGGCCAGAAGTGGCAGCAACACAATGAGACCAATCAGGGCCAGAAGACGATCTACGGCACCCTTGAGCGTTGCATAACGCTTCCGGGGGGCGATCGTCGCTGTCCCAAGGGTCAAGATCATGGGCGTTCGGCACCTTTCGGTGTGCTCATTTCGGCACACCTTCAGCAGACAAGTTCCACCGTGGTCAATGGCAACGGTTGAACAATGGAGGATCGAATTCCCTGATTAGGGATCGTCTCAGTCTTTGGCGTCTCAGTTGGCTCTTTGGCATCGAAAAGGACTTCCGGTAATAAGTACCACCTGGAAGAGCCGCCAGTATACTCTTGGCGCTATGCTCATCAACTGAAAAGATTCAAAATCCTGACACGTAACCGATTTCTTACTGATACATAGAAAACAACCTGATGAGGGTTACAACCCCCTTCGGAATTGCCAGCCTCCATTTCCCCAGCAGAGAAACTGTCAAGTTGGCCTCTCATACTGAGTTATCGGCAGGTCATGGCACAATTCCTGGGCCGAAATAGACCGTGGAGAAGATTTTTCATATCTTCATCGATATACTCCAAACCCAAGATGGGCAAGGCGTTGCACTGATTCAGACGTCATCGAGGGCCCTGCGGACCGTATTTCCTGGGATTTTACGCACCCTCAAATCGTAGATGCGAATTGAGAGTTGGTCGATTGTCGAATCTCCGGTGAATTCCCAGTAGTCATAGTGGGCTTTAAGGTCATCATAGAATGCAGCCCATTCTGGAAACTCTCTTCTCTTCTTGCGACTTACGGCGGGATC
>JAJRYU010000036.1 GCA_024275615.1 Planctomycetota bacterium | reverse complement strand
TGTCGGCCGCCAACAAGATTTCAAGGAAAGTACCAGCAAAGCAGGAACCTTCGTCGGCAATGGCAAAGATGCTCTTGGCCGTCAGATCAAGACGCTTCAGCACTCGTTTGAGTTGGTGGCGCACTTCATTGACGAACCAGTGATCTTTGAGGTCCTCCAAAGTGCTGTCCATGGCCAAGGCACTGGCAACTGTGCCGCGTGTGTGCATGGTCAGAAGACCGACCTGGTCACGATTGACCCGCAAGCGCAATAAGGCGTCGTCGAATTCTCGGAACAGTTTGAGGACCCACCAGTCGGATCCCAACTCCCTGGCTGCCTCGCCGCTTTCTGGCTGCTGAGCATCTTGGGGAAGAGTCAAGGTGATCGCTGCTACCCGCCCCTTGTTTTCAACTTCAACGTGGACGAATTCGTAGATCAAGTTTTCACCGTCGACTCTTGGCGTGATGGGGGCGAGCTTGATGCCGACACGGTCACTCTTCTCTGGTAGTTCTTTCGCCATCATGTCGGCGAATTTCCCCACCTCTTCATCGAAAGTGGAAAGAGGTGCCAAGCCGTCAACCAAGTTCCACTCGACAGCGCGTTTGCCTTTGATTCCCTCGGCAATGGTAGAGAAGATATCCGCGCGATCCCGACGCACTTTTCTTTTGTCCACCAAACGAGTGAGGCCACCGGTGCCAGGCAAGACACCAAGTAAGGGTGTTTCTGGGAAAGACACGGCGCTGGACCGATCGTCGACCAAGAGAATCTTGTCGGCGGCCATGGCTAGTTCATAACCGCCGCCTGATGCTGTGCCATGAAGTGCGCAGAGAAATCGCATGTCGCTATTCTCGCTGGCATCTTCAATGTAGAGGCGAGTCTCATTGGTGAACTTGCAAAAGTTGACTTTGAATGCGTGTGTGGAGCTGCGCAGCATCTGGATATTGGCGCCGGCGCAGAAGATGCGGTCCATAGTGCCGCCTAAGACAACAACTTTGACTTGGGGATGTTCAAAACGCAAACGTTGCAAAGCGTCGGCAAGTTCGACATCAACACCAAGGTCATAGGAGTTCATCTTGAGGACGTAGTCGTCACGCAAACCCTCGTTTTCTTTGACATGGAGGTCAAGGCGAGCGCGGTCGCCGTCGACTTCGAGGTGCCAGTGACGGTACTTCGAAGGATCAGTCTCGAAGTTGATCGATTCGGGCATAGGAGATTCCTTTGTTCGGTTCAGGGGATCATGACTTTGATCGAAGTGTGAGCATCATATTGCTCATAAAATGGTTGAACAAGATTTTGTGGGCAGTATAGTGCCCAAATGAATGAGAATTGGTTTCTTTCTGAACTAGGACGTCGCATTCGCCGGCACCGGGAGCGGCGGGGTTTCAGTTTGTCCGAATTGGCCGAACGATCAGAGCTTTCCCGGCGTTATATGACTGAGACTGAAGCAGGGCGAGCGAACCCCAGCATCATCAAACTGGCCGGCATTGCCCGGGCCCTCAAGGTTGGTTTGGCAGAGATCTGTGATTTGCCACTGAAGGAGCATCGAGGGCGGAGGATTGCTCTCATTGGTCTGGATTCAGAGTTTCACCTGTTGATTGGCCGCAAGTTGGCTTTTGCTCTGGATCGTCCTCTTGTGGATTTGGAGCGGCGGATCAAAGGGGACCGGGGGCTCCAAGTCTTGGCGATGGCCGGGCAACCAACAGAGGACCGCCTGGCCCAGTTGGAACGTGAATTGCTTGAGGAGTACTTGGTCCGCGATGGCGAGAGCATTCTTGTTACCGGCCCCTACCTTCTCCGCCGGCCGCCAACGTGGGAGAGGTTGCTTGAGAGCTGTTTTACTGTCTGGGTACGAGTAACCGTGGATTTGCATTGGGACCACATGATGGCACAAGGACACAATCTGGATCGCCCGGATGAGCCGCGCACAAAAGCACAATTACGGCAAATCCTCATGGGTAGAGAAGCGGCCTATTCTCGGGCTCACCTGACTGTGGAGCCCAAGGACTATGATGTGAACGTCATCGTTCAAGAAATCATGGATGCAATCTTATGAGCCAGTCAAAGACAATCGAAATTGTTGTCGATGCAGGCGGTAGTCAAGTCCGCGCTCATGCCTACGGTCATGGTGACGTTCTACTCGATACTTTCGAGGTCCGTAGTTCCGCGAATCCTGTTCGCATGGGCTTGGACAAAAGTCTCCTGGGGATCGAGGCGGCGATTGACGGTTTGCTCAAGCGTCTTGGACCTCGGTCGTTGGGCAGGATCGCTTGTGGTATTGCTGGCGCCGGGAAGCCTATGATCCGCGAGGCTCTTTTGGGTTCACTGTCACGCAAGTACTTCTGTGACATCTTTGTTTGCAGTGACGCTGAGTCCCTGTTGGAAGCGGCCGCAGAGAGGGGACCAGTTGTTGTTCTCATCGCCGGAACTGGTGCCATCGCCGCCTGCAAGAACGAAGAGGGAGAGATCCTTAGGCAAGGTGGCCTCGGACCTCCTCCTGGCGATCCCGGATCCGGCCGTTGGTTGGCAGTCAAAGCTAGGAATGATTCGAGTTTTTCATTTGCCGATGAGCTCGATGACTTTGACATCGGCCCAGAAATGGAAGCCCTAGCTGTAGGCGGACATCAGCCGGCCATTCAACTCTTGGAAGAATGCGCTTCGATGTTGATTCGGTTGCTGGTGGCCTTGGGTCCTAAGCCAGGCCCCTTGATTACCGAAGGGGGTTTGATCACTCATTCCTCCGTGGTCAGGCGTGCGTTTCTCCAAAGGCTTCATGTTGACCTGCCCCATTTGACCTTGTCAGAATCCTGGCAGCGCGCTCATTGGGGAGCATTGAGCTTGGCGCGTCGAGTGGACAACAATGAGAATGTCTGGTGGGCTTGAGAGGAAGACACTAAGCTGAGAACTGATGAACACACACTTGAAAACATGTCTTGCCGTGCTAATCGTGCTCTTTGTGTCCAGTGTGCCGAGCTATGCCCAAAAGGCCGGGCTGAAATTTAGCGAGCCTGGTTGGGATTTTGGCAAGCGGGAACAAACCGACACGGTTTCCAAGGTCATTCAAGTGACCAATACCGGCGCTCGCACCGTCCACGTCAAGAAGATCGAACTCACATGTGGTTGTATCGAGGCCAAGCTTGACAAGATGACGATCGGCCCCGGCGAATCGGTCAAGCTCAACCTGCGCCTAGTCGCCACACGCGGTGAAGGCGCCATCAAGCGTTTTGTCATCATTCATTCTGATGATCCCTTCGCCCGCGAAGTCAAACTGCCCATGACGGGATTCATCCGACCCATTTGGACATTGGACGTCAAAGGGCGTTTGCTGGATTTTGGTGAGGTGAAAAATGGTGCTTCCACAACGAAGCGTGTGACGTTGACTGTTAGACCAGAATACAAGATCGACATAGTCGATGTGATCGCGCAGACAAGTGGCGGCGATGTGTCTGTCAAACGGACGCCTTTCAAGAACGAAAGAGGCTACGGCTGGTACCTGGACATCACACTGAGCGGTCAATTGCCAACAGGAGATTTCGAAGGCATCACGCGAGTTGAAACAGATTTTTCTGCCTTTCGATTCCGCGGATTTCGCCTCGTCGCTCGCATCATTACGACGACGGAGGTTTCCCCCAAGGTTCTAAGACCCGGCGTTCTCAAGCCTGGGACGACTTGGACTGGCGAAATTCTGGTGACGAAGAAGTTGGGCGCTGGCATGCGCGTGGCTTCCGCTTTTTGCAAAGATCCCCGCGTGAAGCTTGATGTTGAGACCATAGAAGAAGGCAAGCGATACCGCATCAAGGTCGCGCTCACTCCTGGACCGAAAGACACCGAGCTGCGTGGCACCATTGCCATCCTCGTTGACGAACCTGGTTCGCAGAACTTTGAGGTCAAGTTCAGGGCGCGTGTTCAGGGCGAGTAGTCTATCGCATCATGTCTGCGGTCTTGGCAACCGCTGATACTTTTCACCGGCAGGTTAAGGTCTTTTGATTACTCGACTTAGCCGGACCTATTCATGATCGAGGCTATGATGCGGGACGAAAAGCAATTGCTGTGTGATTCGGATAGGGCTTCTTAGCCTAGGGGATTCACTCCACCCTGACGTCGGCGGATGATCTGAAAATCGCCGACGAATTGATTTAGTCCTCCCCCATTTTTCCAAAATCGTGTAAAAGCGAGCTGCCAAACATTTGCCGTTTGCTTTCTAAATTCA
>JAJRYU010000441.1 GCA_024275615.1 Planctomycetota bacterium | reverse complement strand
CCGCCGCCCCCAGCGGTCTCAGCTAAGATGCCAGCGAGGACGTTTTACCTTACCTGGGTTCCACGTATTGACCGCCGCCGATTTGGGCTAGCCGCTTCATGAAATTACTGGCAGCCTGACTGGAGATGACATTGGTCATGAGGCTGACAGAATCTTCTGGGAGGTAGACTGCATGGATCTGTAACCTCTTGAATCGATTCAGTTTGGCCACCGCCGCAAGGATTTCGTCCGGCGCGGTGACTTTGCCAACGGAAGGTTGGCCGTCAGTGAGGATTACGATAGTGTCGGCCGCTTGGTCCAAAAATGCTCTTTGCAGTGCTCCCCAAACATTGGTGCCGCCATTGGCTTGAATCTTGCCGATGGCTTTTTTGACCTTTGCTCTCGTGTTCTTGCGTACGTGGGCTAGCCGTTTCCAAACGGCATCAACATTGGAGGCAAAGAAGATGGCGTTGAAAGCGCTTTGAGGCGCATCAATGCTGCGCATGGCTCGCCAAAGTTCGCGCTTGAGATCCTCGATCTTGCGGCCGAGCATGCTGCCGGAAACGTCACAGACGAAAATCACACGGTTGCTGCGAATATCCAAGCCATAAAACTGTGGACCGTATCGAGTCTCATCACTGAGCTTGACGTCGCGGAGTGGTGTTCGTCTTGGTTTCCAGTTCTTGCCCAAAGTTCCGATCAATCGGCGCCAGCCGTCCGGATTGGCCCCCAAGTTCATTCCAGTCAGACGACGAAGACCGTCGGAGGCTGTCCGTGCCAAGCGCTGCTGAGGATCGCGAGTCAAAGCGGCCAAGCGTGACAGAGCCGGGCGTGTGCCCAATTTGACCAAGGCTTCGATACCAGCCAAGCGCACTTGCCACCGCTTGTGTTTCAGAGCATCTTCGCAAATGGAGATGGTCTCAGGGAGCTGCATGCTGCCCGCCAAGCGAATGAGATGTCCTTGAATCTTCCAATTACCATGAGTGGCTTTCAGTTTCGTGCTCAGCCAACTCCGGATGTACCGGCCATTCAAGTGAATACGCTCCGCTAATTCGAGCCTTTGCAGTTGCAAGTCCAAGTCACCCTCGGCGAGTTTCCTCTTTACTTGATTAAAATAGGCGGGGTTCCCAGTAATGAGAGTCAGCGTGTCGTTGGCGAGCATGGCTACGGAGTCATTTAGTTCTTGGGTGAGTAGATGTCGTAGTATTTTCTCCGCTGATTTTCTATGACGATCGCGAATCATCCAAAGGGCCAAGATTTGCTTCTTCTCACTCTGAGAGTTTAGCGATGAGATGAGGAAATTCCTCACCCTTGGGTCGTCGGCAACGGATGTTGTTGCTCGCAGATAGTCCAGTTGCTGCCAACTCATCGAATCGGCTTGGTCGAGGAAACGGAGACGGAGAAGGAGGTTCTCGTGTTTGCCGAGCAAGGTGTCCAATTTGGCGCGAAAAAATCCCGCTGAGTCGTCGAGGAAGATCGCTATCAAGAGATCCTCGACTCCGTCGACATGATCGGCGAGGAGGTTGGTCGTCGCTGGCAGTGCAAATTCTGGATCGACCTGAAGCAGAGCGGAGATGTCGATATTCTGCATCGTTTGCCAATCGAGATTTCGACTCAAAGCATAGACTGACTGGTGAAGCGGGCCAGGTTCAGGTTCCTCAAAAATAGTAAGGAGGAGATCCTTGAGCTCCGTGTTGCCCCCGGGCGGTGGAGATTGCAAGAAACGCGAGACAACTTGCAAGATCATCTGGCCGAAGGAGTCGTGGCGATGCTTTGCCAATTCTCCAAGGAGTAACCCGTATCCGGCGGAGAGGTGAGGGCCTTCATGGGTCAAGAGAGTCAAGATGCGAGCTTTGGCTCCGAGATCGGGAGTTGCCCCCATGGTCTTCATGATCAATGCCGGGAAGGGGTAGGTTGGGATGGTTCCGAGAGCCTTGAGGGCGACGAAGCCTTCACTCCGGTTTGCGGCGCGTTTGGCCCAGTCCTCCAAGAACTGGAGGGCCTTGGGGTCACCTTTCCTCGCAGCCGCTTGAAAGACGAAAGATCGAGCCGTTTCCGAGCGTGCTTGGTAAAACCGTTCCTGCCAAGGGGATATTGTCGGCGAACTCTGATCTTGTGCCCCAAGCGATGAAACATAGACGAGTGCGCAAAGAACTGTGAGGCGGAACTTGTTCATGGTATATGCACTTATGACGACCTACCTTGGTCCAAGTTTCGCATAATCTCCCGGGTTTGCTTCTCACTGCCTGTCAACCTGATTGACGAAAACTGCGCCGGACCTTCTCTTATGACGGCCGGGACCGGACGCAAGCCTAAGAATACGGCTATTTTGCCCGAATTTGAGTTCCCATTGGGTTTTCTTTTCTCGTGACCTCCATCCCCGCCGTAGTTATGATGGACTCTGATGGCGGATGACTCGAACCAAGAGGTTCCACGATGACACACATAAAGCCCACTTCGATTGTCGCGGCTTTCATAATTCTCCTTTTTGCCGTGGGCTCCGAATCGTGGGCTCAGCGACACGGCGGAGGTGGGTCGCACAGCATTGGCGGCTCCAGGTCTGCAGGCAGATCTATTTCTCGAGGCTCATCCGGACGAGGAAGGAGTGCTAGCCGGGGACGAGTCGGATCATCCCGTTCCTTTTCTCCTTCACGCAGATCGAGTTCCGGACGGCGTAGTATCTCGGCCCCACGGCGAAGTGGCGGCTCGCGCTCATCACGTTCACGAAGCAGTTTCCGCTCGTCGCGTTCAAGCCGCAGGCCATCGATCAATTCTAGCCGTGGTCGTTCAAGAAACACCGGGCGTGGCCGAAGCTCAGGACTGTCTTCAAATCGGCGTTCCCTGTCCACAAGAAACAGTCGATCGAGTCGATCCTCGCTCGGTCGTAGCAGTCGCTCTTCCCGTCTCGGGGGGGCACGTTCAAGCCGTCGTTCGTCACGCTATGGATTGAATTCCGGGAGCCCAAGCCTTTACAAAGGCAACTACTCTCGTTCGAATCGGAGCTCCTCGTCTTCCCGTGGAAGACGCACCTTGAGTACAAGAAGCGATCGCAATTCTGGTGGCCGAAGGTCTTTGTCGACATCGGAAGCCACTCGAAGTCGTAACAGCTCTGCTGGGCGTCGTCTGAGTACATCGACCAATCGAGGAAACTCCGCGTTCACCGGTTTTCAACCATCAAGGGGTACACGGTCATTTCGTACTGCGGACAGCTATCGACTTGGAGTCTCCAGTCGTGTATCGGGCAATTCCTCATCCACGCGCTCGGCGCGATTGTCGCCTGGAACTTCCGCAACTCGAAATTCCCGACGCGGCGTCGAAATCGGCGGATTGCGTCGTACGGAGAGGGCACCCGCTGCCCTTCCCCTAAACAGAAGTGGGGCCGCGAAGAGTATTTCGCCAAACAAACGCAGTGCTCCGAGTCGGTCATTGTTGACGCGAGGAAGTACTGGACGCACACGCGGCGCACCCAATCGGCGAGCGGGTGTTCAACCCAATCGTGGTTCAGGCAATGCCCCCAACTCCAACGGAATAGGCGCGGGAAGTCTTGGAGTCAATGGGACACGAAGGGGCACCAGCGCAGGTACGGGACTTGGCACATCTGTTAGGGCAGCAGCTCCGACCCCAGGTCGATCTGCGAACGTTCCGACCGCAGCGACTCGTGGCAATGGCCAAACCGCTGTCGGAGGCGCTGACAACCCGGTCAGCAACCACAACGTCAATAACTATGACCCCAACAACAATAACCACAACACCTACAACACGCATAACGACTACTACTTGAATATCGGCGGTTATGGCCATGGATATGGCTTTGGCTACTACGGCGGTTATGGCTTCTACGGTGACATTTTTGGTTTTGGTGGCTATGGCGGTTATGGCTATGGGTACGGCCTTGGCTTCGGCTACGGTGGTTACGGCGGTTATGGCTATTCAAGTTTCTTCGGCTCGCCGTACTACTATCCTTACTACGGCGGCAACTACTTCCCCTACTACTGGTCCTATCAATACTACCCGCAGTACCGCACCTATGATGATTACTATCCGGCCTACCGTGAGTCCTACGTGACAACCGGTTACTTGCCCAGTGATGGTTTTGTCGATGATCCATACGCTGAATATGATCTTGATGTTGACACGGGTCGGCCAAAGGCATCCAGCACACCTCCTGGACCGGCCGTCGTCCCAATTGTTGACGGTTTGCGAGCTGGCAGTTCTTTCAT
>JAJRYU010000035.1 GCA_024275615.1 Planctomycetota bacterium | reverse complement strand
TGGGCATATCCACAACTACGCCCGCCGAGAAATTGACGTAGGAGGGCGCACAAGAGTCGTCCTCACCACGGGAGCCTGGGAAGAAGAAGGGCCTCACTATGTCGAATTCAATGGGCAAGTCCTTGAGTTGAAGCGCTTTGTAGCTCCTCATTCTTGATCTTTAAGTCACCAAATTCTGCATTCTGCAGGCAATCCCGTCTTGCTGAGTGGCTGTGAATTCAACATCGTGAGCCTGAGCCCTCGGTGCGTCCAAGGGTTAGCTCGATTGCGGCGAGCGAATGAACATAAGTGCTTGACGCTAAGAAGGTAATGAGATTGTTGACGGTTGTTGCGATCGACGGTCCAGCGGGCGCTGGAAAGAGCACAGTGGCCCGCCGTGTTGCGAAAGAACTGGGATTCCGGTTTCTGGACACGGGAGCGATGTATCGTGCTGCAACTTGGGCAGCATTGGCAGCTGGACTTAGTCCCCTCGAGAGTGAAGCCTTGTCGACTCTATTGGTTGACCTGAGGTTGACTTTCGAAGACGACGAACGATTGCGCGTCAACGGTATCGACGTCACCGAAGCGATTCGCAACCGGGAGGTTACCAGCCAAGTATCGGCCTATGCCGCCTTGCCCTCCGTGCGCACAAGGATGAGCCGGGCGCAAAGGGAGCTCGGCGAAGCCGGTCGTCTGGTTTGCGAAGGTCGTGATATGGGAACCTACGTATTTCCAGACGCCATGGTGCGAATCTACTTGGATGCGAGCCCGGAGGTTCGAGCGGAACGTCGAGCGAAGGAACTGAAAGACAAAGGTGAGTCTGTCAATTTGGACGACTTGCTTGAAGAAATCAAAGCACGGGATGCGGCTGATTCCAGCCGCGCCGTGGCTCCCTTGAAGCGAGTGCCTGAACAGCATTACGTGGATAGTAGCAATATGAGCCAAGAAGAGGTCATCAAAGCACTGCTTGATGTGGCCCGTTCGGGACTTGGAAGTGCTGCTTAGTGGAGTTCGCGAAGAGGTATGGGCCAGCCTGCCATCTTGATTCCTCAAAGTGGGGGATCGGGCGCAATGGCCCGGACATGTTTTTAAAACTGGTTTTCCAAGAGGTCCCTGCCCTTGACTGGAGAACCCAATCGGAGCTCAAATATGAGCAGTCGTGATATTATTCGGAAGTTCGCAGCCTCGGACGATGACATCGAGAAGATGTTGCAAGAGTCCCTCGCCGCCACAGGTGAATTCACTGCGAGCGACTATGAGGATTCGATCAAAAACTTCCAACAGGAGACAATCCTCAAGGGCCGTGTGATCAGCTTGATCAACGACGATGTTATCGTCGACATTGGTTACAAGTCTGAGGGTGTCGTCGACATTCAGGAATTTGGTGAGGAAGCCCCGCAGATCGGCGACGAGGTTGAGGTCTTCCTGGAAGAAGTCGAAGACCACATGGGCATGATGGTCCTTTCAAAGAAACGTGCTGATCGCATTCGCGGTTGGGAACGTGTCATCGCCGAACACAAAGAAGGCGATGTCGTGAAGGGCCCAGTGATGCGCAAGATCAAGGGCGGCTTATTGCTGAACATTGGTATCCCTGTGTTTTTGCCTGCGTCCCAAGTGAGCATTCGCCGGGCTGCTGACGTTTCCAGCTACATCGGCAAGGAAATCGAAGCGCGCATCATCAAGATTGATGAGAGCCGCATGAACATTGTTGTTTCCCGCCGCAAACTCTTGGAAGAGGGACGCGAGAAGCAAAAGAACGAATTGCTCGCCACTTTGGAAGAAGGACAAGAGCGAGTTGGTGTCGTCAAGAACATCGCCGACTTTGGTGCCTTTGTTGACCTCGGTGGTATTGATGGTCTCTTGCATATCACAGATATGAGCTGGGGACGCATTTCTCATCCGTCAGAGATGTTGCGCATTGACGACGAAATCGAAGTCAAGATCCTCAAATTTGACAAGGGCAGCGAACGAATCGCTTTGGGCTTGAAGCAAAAGTCCGAAAGTCCATGGCGCAAGATCGAAGAACGATTCAAGCCAGGAAATCGTGTGCGTGGCGAAGTGGTCAATGTCATGAACTACGGCGCCTTCGTCAAACTCGAAGAGGGTGTCGAAGGATTGGTTCACATCTCTGAAATGAGTTGGACTCGTCGTGTCAATCATCCAAGCGAAATGGTCAACGTCGGCGACATCATTGAAGTCGTCGTTCTCAACGTCAATGCTTCGAAACAAGAGATCAGTCTTGGCATGAAGCAAGTCGAAGAGAATCCATGGACGACTGTCGAAGACAAGTACCCCATCGGTACCATTATTCGCGGTCGCGTTCGCAACTTGACCAACTATGGTGCTTTTGTCGAGATCGAAGAAGGCATTGATGGATTGCTACACATCAGTGACATGAGCTGGACCAAGAAGATTTCTCATCCGTCTGAGGCGGTTAAGAAAGGTGACGAGGTCGAAGCCATTGTTTTGAGCGTGGATCAAGACAAAAAGCGTGTTGCTCTTGGCATCAAACAGCTGAGCGAGGATCCTTGGGAAACCGAGATCCCAACCCGCTATCGCGTGGGTGAAGAACTGGAAGGCCAAGTCACGAAGATCACCAATTTTGGTGTTTTCGTTTCCATCGGCAATGATCTTGAAGGCCTCATGCATATTTCGGAACTCTCCGATGACAAAGTCGAGAATCCTGAAGATGTCGTTGGGGTCGGCGACAAGGTTTTGGTGCGGATCATCAAAGTCAACACCGAAGAACGCAAGATTGGACTTTCCTTAATGGAAGTCGTTGAGCGTTCGCCTGAAGGCGCCAAGACCAAGACGACTGAAGCGGCACCAGCTGCTGTTGAAGATACTCCAGCAGAAGTTGAAGCGGAAGCAGCTCCCGCTGTGGAGGCAGAAGCCCCCGCAGTTGAAGTTTCGGCGGAAGAAGCTTCGGCGGAAGAAGCGGCGCCCGCAGCTGAGGCGACTACAGAAGAGAAACCTGAAGAAGAGAAACCTTCCGACGGTTAGTGACGTGGTCCATGAATAGTGATGGAGGGGAAAGAACGTCTTTCCCCTCCACACATTCATCACGTTTTGCCCGGCGTGGATCAAACGTGACCGGCCGGCGCCATAGGACCCGAACCCCACTGGATGGCAAATGCGAAGACAAACGCTCCTTCTCCCCACGCCCGTGATCGCTTTTGCCCTCGGCATTCTCTTCACCTTCTGTGGCTGTAGTACCAATCCCGACGAAGATGTGGCCGCAACCAACACGAACCCTGAGAAGGGGGAGGTGTTCTTGGGGCCGCCGCTGGTCGCGACCGAGGAGAATGAGGCAGATCCAGAGGTAACTGATTCAGAAATGGATCGGTTCCAGGGGATGTTGGACCAGGCCGCCCGGTTCCACGTGAGAGAGGAATACGCCAAAGCACTTCAAGTGATTCGTCAAGCCATGGTTGAAAACCCGCCAGATCCGCTTGGGCCGCGGTTTCTTGCACTTGAGCTAAGAGTCAAGGACAAACTCCTTCGCCGCAGCTACTTAGATGCCTTTGTACGATTTCGCCAGCCAGACTACACCATCGGCGATGTGATTGAAGGCGAGATCATCTTGATGAACATCTCGAACCAGACCATTCGTATCCCTGCTCGAGTGAAAGTCATGGTGCCGCAAAACAGAGACGGTGACTCTGCTCATCTTGCGGAAAGCGTCGAAGGGGAATCTCAGGCGATGGTGCGTTCTGAAATGACCTACCACGAGTACATTCCGTCGAACACATTAGTCACGAACCGCAAGACTCAGAATTTTCGTATTCCCGGTGACATCTTGCTAGCACCGGGTCAAGTTCATCGAATCCCGGTGACCATCAACACCAGCGATATCAATGCTGGCGGCACCATGTAT
>JAJRYU010000440.1 GCA_024275615.1 Planctomycetota bacterium | reverse complement strand
GCGCCATCAACAATCTCAACAAACTGTCTTTCGCAGCACATGATTGCTTGGTGGACTTGGGATCCTACTCGCAGACGATCTCGAAAAAGAAAGTAGCAGAGATCATTCGGTCGATTAGCAAACCCAGGCGTGCAGCACTTTCGTTCGCAAATGATAAGGAGGTGAGTTCAGCATCTTATCAGCGCTACACACAAGCCTTGGACATGTCGAGCATTCCAGACTTGGTGAAAGTAAAAAGTGGTCTTGTCGTTCGCCGCACGAACATGAGGACTTATCCGACGAACGACGGGGTCTTCGATACCGGCGGTTCGAAGGAACTTGACCGCTTCCAAGAAACTGCTCTCTTTCCAGGTGAAGCCGTGGCTATCCTGCATAGAAGCCAAGATAGGGAGTGGTTCTTTGTTCGTTCCTTCAACTATGCAGCATGGGTGAAGGCCAAGGATGTGGCCATTGGCGCAAAATCAGTTGTTGACAAGTTTAGAACAGCCGCACCCTTTCTGGTCGTGACCGGCGACAAAGTTTTCACAGCAGTTGACCCCCACAATCTCGATGTTTCAGAACTGCAACTTGAGATGGGCGTCCGCTTACCCTTGGTGGACAGAAGGACTGTGGGAAACAACGTCGACGGGCAGAATCCCTCCTTCAGCCATGTAGTCCAACTTCCAGTTCGCGACAACGATGGCAAGCTCAAGATCAAAACCGTGCTTATCCCCAGAAACCAGGACATTCAGTATGGTTACTTGCCATACACACGAGCCAATCTGACAACACAGCTCTTCAAGTTTCTGGGGGAAAGATACGGTTGGGGACATTCTTACAACGCCAGGGATTGCGCTGGTTTCGTTGCTGAGGTTTACAAAAGTTTTGGCATCATTTTGCCACGCAATTCCGGCCAACAAGGAATGAGCACAATTGGCAAGACCTACGAATTCACGAAGCAGTCCACGACTAAGGAGAAACTCGCGGTCCTGGCAAAGCTCAGACCGGGAGACCTTATTTTCCTCCCTGGCCACGTCATGGTGTTTATCGGCAGCATCAAGGGCAAGCCTTACATTATCCACGACATCGCGGGGCTCAGCTACATCGACAAGAACGGTGACTATTATCGTGGTGTGCTCAACGGTGTCTCGGTGACACCTCTGATTCCATTGCGTCTATCTAAACACGTGACCTACGTTGACAGAATCTATAGCATCAAGAAGATCCGTTAGTCGCACCCTCGGCCGATCGATCTCCATGAGCGATCAAGCCGCCGATGCGTGGGCCCAACACAAGAGTTCAACAAGTACCAGAAAGTCAGAGAGGTGGTGGACCAACTGTGAGAATCGCTGACATTCGTTTTGGCATGCTGACTGTACCGCTCAAGACACCATTCAAAACGGCCCTAAGAACAGTTGACAAGATTGAAGACGTGGTCGTCACCGTAGAAACTGACGACGGCCATGTCGGTTATGGAAGTGCGCCGGCAACTGCTGTCATTACCGGCGACACACATGCCTCTATCATCGCCGCAATCAATACCGTCATCGGTCCTGCGATCAGCGGCCACGAAATCGAGGACCTCAATCTCATAGTGGGGAAGATCCAATCGTCCCTCGTCAACAATTCCAGTGCCAAAGCAGCTGTGGAAATGGCCATCTTTGATCTTTTTGGTCAGTTACACAATTCACCACTCTACAAGGTACTGGGTGGCGGCACCCAGGCCCTTTCCACCGACATTACAATTAGCCTCAATGACACTGAGAAAATGACGGAAGACGTCATGGCAGCCTTGGCGATGGGTTTTGAATCCCTGAAAATAAAAGTGGGCAGAGAATCAGCCGTCGATATCAATCGCATCAAGACAATCTACGACGTTGTCGCCAACCGGGCGTCGCTTCGCCTGGACGCCAACCAAGGTTGGAACCCCAAACAAGCCGTGTCCATCTTGCGTACTCTTGAAGCAAGTGGTGTCCGACTTGAACTCGTTGAGCAACCAGTCATAGGCAGTGACATTGACGGACTGAGATATGTGACTGAACGCATCCAAACTCCGGTGATGGCTGACGAAAGCTGCTTTGGACCTAAAGAAGCGATCGAGATCATCAAGACTCGAGCTGCAGATATTCTCAACATCAAACTCATGAAAGCTGGTGGCATATCCAAGGCTCTCATGATCGCCGACATCGCGCATACATTTGGTGTCGAATGCATGATGGGTTGCATGTTGGAATCGAGTATTGGCGCATGCGCGGCGGCTCACTTAGCCGCATCAAGATCTTCTGTGATCACAAAAATTGATCTGGACACGCCAGCTTTGGGTCAAAGCGACCCGGTCACCAGCGGTGTCGGTTTTGACAACGCCAAAATTACGATGAGCGACGCCCCCGGCTTGGGCATCACCAGGATCGACAACTTGATGCCATTGGAGATAGAGCCTCGATTTGGGTTCTCGTCCGGCTAATGCCCTATCTTGACGAGAGGCTTTGTTACCCCGCTCTTGGCACGTCGTCACGTCAGAGGAGGCGGCCGTTGCTTTTATTGCCCTCGATATTCAGTTGCACCAGTGAATCGGAGAAAAATGGATGAATACAGTAAACGGGATTTCTTTCGGTTTTGGATTCGCCGGATTGATTCTTGGTGCTGTCCTCACGTGGACGATGCTCGACGGTGCTGATGACAGCGTCACATCACTACCTTCACAGGGCAACGCGGAAGAGCTCTCTTCCTCCCTTCGAGAACTTAGCAATCAGATTGATCGTTTGGGTTTGCGCCCATCAGCACGGACGTCGTCAACAAGAAGAGAACGGAAGTTGCTCGCTTCTAACTCGGAGACGCTTCAACCTGAGATTCTCAAGCACTTGAAAAGCAATGAAGAAATCCTAACGCGCCTCGCGGATGTCCTGGACAAGGTCGCTGAGTCCACTACCCTGTCTCGGGGTTCCATTCCGCCCTTAGTCATGCCTACAAGTACCACTGATCCCGCTGTTCTTGAGAACCTGAAGAGCAATTCAGACTTAGACAACGATTTGCAACACTTCAAATGGACATATCAGCGAGTCCTTGACGCCTATGGCAAGCCGTCACGTAGCAATCCATCCCCTGACGGCAGAGGCGACAAGTGGTACTACGAATTGCCCAGCGGCAATGAGATCATCTTTTGGTTCATTGACAATCACGTTGTCCGCGCCATGGTAATCGGCGACAATTGAAGAGAGGCAAGAAACGAGAATCGCTCTCGCCGACTCGTCAATCCTCCTTTTCTTGCCTCAGAGATTGAGAACTAAGTGATCATGGCGGCCGTAAAGTACATAAACAATGACTTGCATCTTGAGTCCACACCCATCACCCAACTTGCCAAGGCCGTGGGCACACCCTTTTATTGCTATTCCAGCCAGATCTTGGAAACAAATTTTGCGGACTACAAACTTCACTTCGGCGCTGAGCCGAATCTGATCTGCTACGCGGTGAAGTCAAATTCCAATCAGGCGATCATCAGCCGATTGGCCGCCTTAGGTGCTGGGGCTGACGTTGTTTCTGAGGGCGAGCTTCGACGCGCCCTCCTGGCCGGCATTCCCGCCAGCAAAATTGTTTTTTCCGGTGTTGGCAAGACAGCTCAAGAAATCGAGTTCGCGCTGAGCCAGAACATTCTCCAATTCAATGTGGAGTCTGAACCCGAATTGGAATTGATCAATAGGCTGGCGTTAGATCGAGGCACAAGGGCCCCGGTTGCATTCCGTATCAACCCGGACATCGATGCGGACACCCACGCAAAAATCTCAACAGGGAAAGCCGGAGACAAGTTTGGCATCCCTTGGGCCGACGCCGAGAAATCCTATGCCAAGGCAGCCTCCTTGGCAGGCATTCACGTCCAAGGTGTTGACATGCACATTGGATCTCAGTTGACGAACCTCGATCCTCTCGAACGGGCACTTAGGCGAATGGCAACTTTGACCGCCAACCTAAAGACAAAGGGCCACACAATCAGCGTGTTGGACATTGGCGGCGGCCTAGGTATCCCCTATGACAAGGGCATGTCCGTTCCCGGAATCGAAGACTATGCAGCTCTCACCAAAAAAGTACTCGGCCCTTTCAACTGCCGAATCATTGTCGAGCCTGGTCGATCGTTGGTGGGTGAAGCTGGATTCCTCATTACCCGCGTCACCCACGTCAAGGAATGCGATCACAGGAACATGCTCATTGTTGATGCCGGCATGAATGACCTGATTCGACCAAGTTTCTACGACGCCTATCACGAGATTATTCCCGTCACGCTCACCCATGCCGATGAAAAGAGCTACCAGATTGTTGGGCCAGTTTGCGAAACTGCAGACACCTTCGGCCGCAACCGAGTCATCCAAACTCAAACGGCAGGTGACCTAATCGCCATCAAGAGCGCTGGCGCTTACGGTGCGGTGATGTCGTCGACATACAACACGCGCCCTTTGGCAGCGGAGATCTTGGTCGAGGGGGATCACTTCCGAATCATTCGGCCGCGCCAGAGTTACGATGAACTCATCGGCCTCGATTCACCTGACAGCCCATGGCAGATATCAAGTTAGACTCGCCCATGGACAATTCCCGGGAATTTTCACCTCAATTTCGTCATCCTGTGCCTTAATAGGGCAGCATGACCAAGAAGCTATCGATTTCCGATGATCTGCTCAAACACGCGACTTTCGTGCGTAGCCTGGCACGTCGTCTCACCCATGACAAGTTCACGGCCGATGACATGGAACAGGACCTTTGGTTGGCTGCGATCAAGAGGCCACCCGTTTCCCACCACTCTTCAATTCGAGCTTGGTTTCTGCAAGTTGCGCGAAATCTAGTCGCTAAGACGGGGCGTAAGGAAACTCAACATGGCGATCTCGACTCAAACGCGAACGCATCTCCTGTAGTCATAGATCAGGCACACAAGGAACTCATTCGTACCGTCGTTAACGGTGTGCTTTCCTTGCCTGAACCCTACCAGAGTTGTGTCTTGCTGCGCTACTATGAAGGACTAACCGTTCGCGAAGTAGGTGAGCGCACATCTTCCTCCCATGCCACCATACGCCACCGTTTGGACCGGGCCATTGAGATGCTCAAGGCCAACGTTTCAGAGTCTCAATCAGATTCACAAGCCAACTGGAGAGGTGACCTCGCTGCTCTTTGCGGCACAAAGTTTGCGATTTCCAAGACAGCGGTGACAAAGTCTCTACTGGGAGCTTTCCTGATGGCAACAAAAACAAAGACAGCTGCCTATGCAGGTATGGCCGCCATTTTTATGGTAGCGGCTTACTTTGGCTGGCAAGCAACTCGTGACATCGCCGGCACAGGATTGGCACCCCAAGTTGGCGAAATCGTCAACGTTCCGATTGAACACGTAAGACGCAATGAAAGCCTTCCTGCTGGTGATACGAAGCAGGAGACTCCTTCGGCCGTGATCGATCACCCAAAGTCAGAAAAAGTAGAAGAGCTTCAAGGAGGAGAAATTCGCCTTGAGGTCACTTGGGGCATTGATGGTACACCTGCGAAGAGTCTGCCCTTGTGGATCGGATCAACAACGAAATTGATGACAGCTTGGACCAAGAAGATTGTCAGAACGAGACAAGACGGGACTGTGATTTTGAAGGCTGTGCCAGAGACTGGTCTTATTATTCGGCGAGCATCTTTACCTCAAACATCACTCAAGCGCATTAAAGGCGGAACGAAAGGTGTGGTCAAAATTGTAATTCCCAAAGGCATCGATGTGCACGGCAAAGTCATTGATCACGATGGGAAGCCCGTCGGCGGTGCCAAAGTCCTCGTTGCGCGCGGATTCAAGTTCTACACTGGGGCCGTTGCCACGACGACAGGTGCGGACGGAAATTTCTACCTACGACAGTTGTCAAGGCATGCTGGAGTTGCAGCACGCCATCCGCAGCATGCTCCATCCGCGTTTTCTCCTCTGAGAGACGCTGACGACATCGACACCAAGCTCACGCTCGTCTTGGGTGAAGATTTCGCTCGCATCACCGGCATGGTTACCGATGATCGTGGACGGCAGGTTGCAGGAGCAATGGTAAAGGCTGGCGCTGCCAAGTATCGTCGGTTACCGAATGGGCAGGTGAATTCGCCACCTCCCGCAAGTCTCGTCTTCACCAAGAATGATGGGACATTTGATACTGGCCCCTTACCTCCCGGAGATCTGCGAATCCTTGTCGCTTCGAATGACGAGAACTTGGGCAGATTCGTAAGAGACCTCAAGGTGTCTGCCGGAGGGACAGCGCACATAGACATCAAACTGAATGCGCCAGGTACTGTCTTTGGCGTGGTACGCGATCAGTTGGGACGTCCCATACCTCGCGTCTTCATTTCCGCTGGGCACTATGACAGCGATGCCGGTTCACTCTTGACATCATCGGACGATCTGGGGCGTTTCGAAGTCAAGGTCGCTGAGACAGGAGAAATCCAACTCACAGCCAACTGGCAGAATAGCCTTCGAATCACGGAGACGATGCAAGTCGATCCGGGTCAACGCAAGGAATGGAACCCTGTCTTCAGTAGAAAATTGGGGGCTCGATTCGGGGGACATGTTGTTTGTTCAAAAGGCCTGTCACAATCGATGTGGTCCATCGAAGTTGAGCCGGAAGACGATAATTCTCCACAGTGGTTTCATCTCCAAGTCCATACAAAGAGCGATGGCAGTTTCGAACTCTTCAATTGTCCCGAAGGAAAATTTCGTGTCCTTGTTTCTCACAACAAGTTCACTCATGGACTGCCCATTCGTATTTTCAATGCTCAAGCTAACGACAGCGATATCACCATCAAGATCGAT
>JAJRYU010000439.1 GCA_024275615.1 Planctomycetota bacterium | reverse complement strand
CGAAGGCATCGAAGGCGGTAGGCATGATCAAGCGAGCTTGCGTCAGTGGTGCTGAGATGTCTTTCCACGACGGCCTTGCTCTCGAAAGAGAACTGCAGCAGCAACTTTTTCGTAGCGATGATGCCGCAGAAGGCATGGCAGCGTTCAACGAGAAGAGGTCGCCTCATTTCGGCGGCAAGTAGAAAGAGTAAGCCATGAAAGCCTGTTTGATTGACGAGCACGGCGGTCCCGACGTTTTGAAGTTCGTTGATCGTCCCACGCCGACACCGAATTCCCACGAAGTGCGCATCGCGGTCAAGGCAGCAGGCATGAATCACCTCGATTGTTGGGTGAGGAGAGGTGTGGAAGGCCACCAATTCCCCCTGCCGATCATTCCTGGCTGTGACGGGGCAGGGATCATCGATGCGGTGGGGGCTGAGGTAAGAGGTCTCCGAGTGGGAGACAGAGTAGCCGTTGCGCCCGGCTTTTCCTGTGGCATGTGCGATCTGTGCGTATCAGGACGAAACAACCTGTGCCGCTATTACGGAATTTTTGGTGAAACCACGGACGGAACAAATGCGGAGTATCTCTGCGTTCCTCATGTCAACGTCCTGCCGCTACCCGAATCGATGAGTTTTGTTGACGCCGCCGCATCTCCTTTGGTCTTCCTCACCGCGTGGCACATGTTGGTCAACCGTTGCGGCATTCAGGCCGGGGACAAAGTTCTGATTCATGCTGCCGGAAGTGGCGTGTCCATGGCTGCTATTCAGATCGCCAAACTCATGGGGGCGGAAGTTCTGACGACGGCCGGCTCTCAAACAAAGGTCGACCAGGGTTTGGCCTTGGGCGCGGACCACGGCATCAACTATCGCGAAACGGATTTTCTCAAAGCAACACGCGAGATTACTCACCGGCGCGGTGTTGATATCGTTGTTGACCATGTGGGGGCAGAAAACATCGCCAAGAGCATTCGTTGTCTGGCCAAGGGTGGCCGGGTCGTGACCTGTGGCGCCACCGCTGGACCTGAGTTGACGACGGATTTGCGTCTCGTCTTCTTCAAGAGCTTGTCAATTCTGGGCTCAACCATGGGCGGGCACGGCGATATGAGGGATGTGTGGCAACTCCTTTGCTCCGGGGCACTTTCTCCGGTTGTCGGGGCGGTCCTGAAGATGGAAGATGTGGCTCAGGGCCACGCCCTATTGGAAAATCGTGCCGTCTTCGGAAAGGTTGTTCTCACTCATGACTTATGAAACTCTCACCATTGATTTGCACGAAGGCTGGGCTGAAATCACTCTCAATCGCCCCAGTGTCCTGAATGCAATCAACTTGACCATGGTCCAGGAGTTGGGGCAGGTCATCGATGATTTAGCTGGGAATGAGGATGTGCGCGGACTTATCTTTGTCGGCGCGGGCACCAAGGCATTTGTGGCAGGTGCAGACATCTCCGAGTTGGTTGAACGAAAGACACAAGACGCCTTAGCGGCCATAAACGCCGGTCTTTTTCAAAAAATCGAAGACTTCCCATGGCCCACAATTGCTGCCATCAGAGGATATGCTCTTGGTGGCGGCTGCGAGTTGTCCTTGTCCATGGACATTCGTCTTGGTGGCAGGTCGACACAGATGGGACAGCCCGAAGTCAACCTTGGCATCATTCCTGGGGCGGGTGGACCTCATCGGTTGACTCGCTTAGTGGGGCCGGGCATGGCGCGGGAGTTGATCTACACCGGCAAAATCATCGATTCGGAAGAGTGCTTGCGGATTGGACTCATCAATCACATCCATGATGATGAGGAAGTACTCGAAGCCGCGAGGACCATGATGAAAACCATCCTGAAGAAAAGCCAGATGGCAGTGCGGGTTGCCAAAGTTGCATTAAATGCGGCCGTGAACACGGCAGACCGTAGATCTCAAATGATTGAGTGTCTGGGGCAAGGCATGCTCTTCGATACTGAGGATCAAAAGAACAGAATGACGCGGTTTCTGGAACGTCGAAACGCGAAGAAATAGAGTCGAGCTTGACGGGAAAAAGACATGAGCAACACGGCAGACAACATCAAGAGTATCGTTGTGGTTGGATCAGGAACCATGGGTTTGGGTATTGCCCAGGTAGCAGCCATGGGCGGGTTTGAGACTAGGCTCTACGACATCAAGGAAGAGCAGCTGCAAGTGGCCCGAGCTCGGATTGAGCGTAACGTCAACAAGGGTGTTGAGTTGGGCAAAGTCGCCGGCGACGACGCTGAAGCTGGCTTGGCTCGGTTGTCAACGACGACAGACCTGAACCAAGCTTTGGCGCTTTCAGACATGATGATTGAGGCGATTCCAGAACGAATGGAATTGAAGCAAAGCCTATTTGGCCGGGCAGATGAATTGATGAAATCCGAGGCGATCTTGGCAACGAATACCACGGGGCTTTCCATTACCGAGATAGGCGCGTCCACAAACCGGCCGGATCAGGTGATTGGCATGCACTTCTTCAACCCGGTGCATATCATGAAACTGGTTGAGATCATTCGCTCCAAGAAGACCAGTGATGACACTTTTGCCGCCACCGAGGCTGTGTCACGAAAAATGGGCAAGGAAACTGTGGAGGTCAATGAGTCAGCAGGTTTTGTGACTAGCCGCATCAATGCTCTAATCGGTAATGAGGCTTTCCGGATGTGGGAAGCAGGGGTGGCGGAACCTGAGGACATAGACAAGGCGCTCAAGTTGGGGTTGAACCATCCGATGGGGCCTTTCGAACTTGTTGACCTTGTTGGCTTGGATGTTCGCGCTGCCAGCACCAAGAATCTTCATGAGCATCTTGGAGCCATGTACGAGCCCTGCCCGATCATTTTGGATTTGGTGGCGGCGGGACGGTTGGGCAAAAAATCTGGCCAGGGTGTCTATCGTTATGATGAGAATCACAAGCGTATCCCTGGCAGCGCCACACGTCCCTGATCTGCGGTGATCACCCTATCAAGATTGTGCAAAATTGGATGAATAATATACCCGGAGATATATTATCATCTGATCGTAACTGAGGTAGGCTGCGGGTTATAGAGAGCAAGGCGGCGCTAATCTGGTCCAAGATCTTGGATTAGGGGCACTGTTAACTACATCCAAGCTAAAGCAGGTGCCGTCTTCGGAACGAAAAGATAGGTGTGAGGCAAGACACCTATTCCGAGGCCCTTAGATGCAAGACTACGAAGACCGCAAGCCAAGAGCGATCAGATTCTTTGAAGCCGCCTACCGTTCCCAGATGGAAGGCGACCTGGATACCGCCGACGAACTCTATCGTAAGAGCATTGCTCTTTATCCCACAGCGGAGGCATTCACCTTTTCAGGTTGGTGCCGCTCGTTCCGCCAAGAATGGGAAGAGGCGATTGAGTTGTGTGAGTGTGCTATTGAGATCGATCCTGAGTATGGCAATCCCTATAACGACATCGGCGCTTACATGATCCAGCAAGGGCTGATCGAGGAAGCGATCCCCTGGTTAGAGAAGGCCTTGAAGGCGGAGCGCTATGCCTGCCCGTTTTTCGCCTTCTACAATCTTGGTCAAGTGTTTGAGGAGATTGGCGATCTGGAGACAGCCGAAGACTATTATCGCTGTGCTTTGGAAGAGAATCCCGAGTACACCCTGGCACGGGTGTCCCTGTCCCGAGTCCTCGCTAGTCGCGACTGAGTGACTCTCACTGGATCCAATCAATGAGCAAAGCCCGCGAGTTATTCAACTCGCGGGCTTTGCTCGTGCTTGTTCGTGTTGGTCTCGACTCGGGGCGAGGACCCAAATTCGTGACTATATGTCGTTGTGACGTTGCATGAGCTGAGTCAAGAGGACTTCGAGTTTGTTCAAGGTCGCGCGCGTGACACCATCTTTGCCGTTCACGGTGACCAATTGAGATGAGCATCGTTCCTCAGCCAAACGCATGAGATCGCGTGAAGTTGGCGAATCGTCAATCCAAATGAAGGGATTGCTGAAATCGATACCAGAGACTTTTCCCAATCCACTGCGGTACGGTGTGAAACCGATTTCTGTTTCCAGAAGTTGGGAGACTTCTCTGGACGCCGTTTCGGAAAGTCGAGTCAAGAAGGTCAGTTGAAAATGTGGCCTCACATGAGAAATAAATTCTCGGGCGAAGGGGGCCAAGCGGAAGCTCGAACCTTGCTGAAGGACTAGGTTGCCGACAATCCCCAAGTAGAGATGCGGGCGGGTCGACAGCAGGATGTCGCCATCGATAAGATGTTCATTCGTGACGCCGACCTGCGGCTGCTCTTTTCGAGACTTGAGCATGGTTTTCCCCATTTCCTGAAAGGGGCTTGAACTTGCTTCGAGGGGCTGTCTTGTCACGGTTTGGTGGCGATGTCCCAACGAGACGTGGGGCGCAGCGCAATTTTTCCGTCCCGGCGATCCGGGATTCAACAACAGCGACCTGGCGCAGGTCTTTGCCGGTGCTTTCTATTCTTCTGCATAATCTTTCGGAGGAAATGGGTCCCAGACTTTAGCTCGAAACGCGATCTGGTGTAACTATCGGGGTTTGCGTCGATTCGCCTGGCGGTGGGAGGTGTGGGTTTATCGCACCCCGGCGTGCCGCCTGAGGGGCTGAAGCTGGTGGACCAGGAAGGCGAAAAGACCAACCTGTGGCATCAAAAAACAGGCGCCAAACAAGAGCAGAACAGATTCCTTACTTGCTTCTCCCATGCGCACTCCTACGACTTCCAAAAGCAGGGGAGTCGCCACCATGGCGAAGAACGCCAGTTTGAGGTTACGACGCCAAAAGCGGGGCAGGGAGCTGGCGGTGTTGTTAGAGCGGCGCTTCTCACCACTCAGCGCTTGGCCAATCTTGTTGTAGAAGAACGCCAAGTGCCGACCTTCCAAGAGCATCCACAGGGCAATGACCCCTGAGAAATGGGTCAGTGCTAGAAACAGGCGTCGGAGTCCGCTAAATTCACCGGTATCAAACGTCAAACTCTCGAGGCCAATGACCAAGGCAAAAAGAACCACCAAATTCAGCGCTGTGAAACACAATGGCCCGATATGGCCGACAGGTTGGACAGGTGCTACTCCACGTCTCAAGCGGTCACGCTCTTCGCGTGCGACCACATGGGCGTAGGTGAGGTAAACACGATGGCTCAGCCAAAGAAAAATTGAGCCGCCGATAACGATTGCCGTGAAAATCCCAATCATGCTGACATCATGATTACTCGATGATGGGTAGAATTTGTACAACCACGTAGAATTTTTTTTCGCCAGAAGCCCTAGCTTCGGTCAGCTTAGTACCCTAAACCAACCATAAGAGTGCCTGTAAATATATGACATGTAGTAGTTTATGAGCTTTCGCCCACAATTCTTGTGAGCCGGCTTCTGGTGGACGAAAATAGGCTCGGCCCGTAACATGCGGCCAGAAGAGTCATGAGCAAAGGAGATTCTATTGGGGTATTTGGCAGGGCATGTCGCTGTTGTGACGGGCGCCGGGCGCGGATTGGGTCGGGCGATCGCTCAAGCCCTTGCCCAGGAAGGCGCGACGATTGCACTTGTGGCCAGATCACGCGTTGAGCTCGAATCGGTCCGCGACGAGCTCACCTCCCTGGGTGCTAAGTCCTTGGTTTTGGCCGGGGACTTGGTTGATAGTACCTTTCGCGAGAGTCTCATCTCGCAGATCGAAGCTCAACTCGGACCTGTCGATATTCTGGTGAATAACGCAGGGATCGCTCCCTCTGCTCCTTTGGAAAAGACCACAGATGAGTTTTTCGAACGCTGTATGAAGCTCAATGTCCAAGTGCCATTCGCACTTTGCCGCAGTGTTGTCCCGGGCATGAAAGCGCGGGGACGAGGACGGATCATCAATGTTGCCAGCACGGCTTCACTCAAGGGTTTTTCCTACACGTCGGCCTATGTCACGAGCAAGCATGCGCTTTTGGGATTGACTCGGGCCCTAGCGACCGAACTCTTGAAGAAAGGCATTACTGTCAATGCGGTTTGCCCAGGATTTGCTGACACCCAAATTGCTGTCGAAGCCGCTCAGAACATCGCTGCCACGACAGGGCGCACCCTAGCCGAGGCTCATGAGAATTTGGCGACTGACGGTTCATTGGGGCGGCTCATCAAACCGATCGAAGTAGCCCGTGCCGTCATGCTCTTCGTGGGACCAGATAGCGACGCTATGACGGGCGTGGCACTGCCTGTGGCAGGCGACGCGCTCTAAGTAAGAAGAGAAGAAAATGGCAAGAGACTACAAAACTTTCAAATTCGAAGTCGCCAACCACCGAGCGACAATAACCTTGGATCGGCCGGACCGACTGAACGCGCTCACTTTTGAAGTCTACCGTGAATTGACCAATTGTTTCTACGATCTTCGGCAAGCTGATGATGTGGATGCTGTGGTAATCACCGGGGAAGGTCGCGGTTTTTGCTCCGGAGGTGATGTCGATGACATTATTGGTGACTTGGTCAATCGGGACATGAAAGAAGTACTCGACTTTACCCGCATGACCGGTGAGCTGATTGCCAACATGAGGGAATTGGATCGCCCCATTATCGCGGCCGTAAATGGCATCGCCGCGGGAGCCGGGGCCGTTATAGCCTTGGCAGCCGATTTCCGTGTGTTCTCAGAAAGTGCCAAGATCGCCTTCCTTTTTGTGAAGGTTGGACTGACTGGCGCTGACATGGGGGCAGCATTCTTGCTGCCGCGCATCGTTGGCCAAGCACGCGCCACGGAAATTCTCATGCTCGGAGATTCCATTTCAGCTCCGAGAGCTCTGGAGATTGGCCTCGCTAACGCAGTCGTCCCGAAGGGTGATGTACTTGCGAAAGCTGAAGAATATGCGGACCGCCTGCTATCCGGACCACGCTATGCCATTCGCATGACCAAAAGGATGATCAACAACGAATGGACTATGGAGTTGGACTCCGCCATTGAGGCAGAAGCGCAGGCACAGGCACTCATGTTAATGGGCTTTGACCACCGTGAATTCCTGACTTCTTATCGCCAGAAAAGAAACCCACAATTTGAAGGCCGATAGGTCGGTGTTTTCCCGAACTAAGCGAGATGGCGATGTTTGACCTGTCGGAAGAAGAACAGAAAATCAAGAAGCTTGCGCACGACATCGGCGAGAAAATCGTGCGCCCGGATGTACGCAAGAGTGATGCCGAGAGGATCTTCAATCGAGATGTCTTGAGCAAGTTGGGTGAAGCCGGACTAGTCGGCGGCCCGATCCAAAAATGCTACGGCGGTTTGGAATTGGGGCAAAGAGCGCAGGTGCTCATTTACGAAGAGCTGGGAAAAATCGACTCTTCGGTGCGTGGATTCTTGGCGGTCCAAACTGGTCTTGTTGCTTCTTGTATTCAAGAATGGGCCAGTGAGGAACTCAAGCAGCAGTGGTTGGGGCTGTTGTGCAAAGTCGAGGCGATTGGTTGCTATTGCCTGACCGAAGAACATGCCGGGAGTGATGTGGCAGCGATGTCCACGACGGCAACAAGGGATGGCAATGATTGGCTCATAAACGGCAAGAAAATCTGGATTACCAATGGCAACGTCGCCGATGTCGCCCTCGTTTTCGCCCAAGCCGATCCTGAAAAGAAACACAAGGGCATCACTGCTTTCTGCGTCCCAACAGATTCATCCGGCCTACGTCGCGAAAAAATGGCGGCTCCTGAACTTGGGCATCGCGGCGCCGACCACGCTCGGGTCTACTTTGAAGACATGCGCATTCCCGATTCTGCCCGCATGGGAGAAATTGGTGACGGATTCCGTGTGGCCATGAGTGCCTTGGACTGTGGCAGGCTGGGTGTCGCGGGGGGAGCTGTTGGCGTCCACGCCGCTTGTTTGGATGCCTGCATCGATTTCGCCAGGCGTCGCCGCCAATTCGGCAAACGGCTCGGCGATCAGCAGATGATCCAGAAAACATTGGCCGATATGCACATGACACTGGAAGCGTCCCGGTGTTTGACCATGAAAGCCGCCACCCTGAAGGATGCTGGAATGAAAGCCACCCGAGAAGTCTCGACGGCGAAACTCTATTCAACCGAGGTTGCCGCCAAGGCTACCCACGAAGCTATTCTCTTGCACGGTGGGCGTGGCTACAACAACGACTATCCTCTTGAGCGCTACTATCGCGACATCGTCGGTCTAGAAATCTACGAGGGTTCATCGAATATCCAGCGGCTCATTATTGCCCGCGACCTTCTCGGTAGGGATTTGGGGCAAGTATTAGAAGAGGGCAAATAATGACGAGTTCGGCCTATTGGAATCCCAAATTTGAGACCTGCAGCAAAGATGATCTGCGGGCATTGCAACTTGTCAAACTTAAGAAGCACGTGTCGTGGGCCATGGAGAAGAGCCCATTTCATCGGCGACTCTATGAAGCAAGCGGCGTGTCGGCTGAGACCATCATCACGCTGGATGACATTCGCAAGTTGCCGTTCATGGATCGGGCGGCGTGGATGAAAGTTCAAGCCGAGCAACCTGTTTTCGGCGACTTGATTACCGCTCCTCGTGAACAGGCCATTCGCTACCATCTCACCAGCGGCACAAGCGGCCGGCAGCCCTTGCGAGTCCTCGATAGCCCAAAAGACTGGCAGTGGATTTCTGAGTGTTGGGCCTACGGCTTTTGGGGTTTCGGCGTACGACCGACGGACACCGTTTTCTTTGCTTTTAGTTACGGCAGTTTCATTGGTTTTTGGGGCGCCCACTATTGCTGTGAGAAAATTGGCGCCCTTGTCATTCCATCAGGAAACATGAACACCGAAAACCGCGTGCGTCAAATAGTGGAAATGGACGTGACGACTGTCTGCGCCACTCCGACCTATGCGATACGCCTAGCCCTTGAAGCTGAAAAGCAAGGGCTTGATCTGAGAAGCAGCGCGGTGAACAAACTCATCGTCTCTGGAGAACCCGTCGTCGGGGCCACCAAGAAACTTCTTGAAGAAAAGTGGGGTGCCAAGTGTGCGGATACGGCGGGCATGACGGAGATTGGCACCATTATGATGTTTGAATGTTCACACCAGCCCGGCGGGGCCCATCTCATTGAAGATCATTTCATTGAAGAAGTGCTTGATCCCGAGACCCAAGAGCCCGTGGGCTACGGCGAACTTGGGGAGCGCGTCGTCACTTCATTCGGACGAGGGTTCATCCCGCTCATTCGCTACCGCACGTCTGACTTGGTCAAGAAAGTACCTCACACAACTTGCGATTGTGGGCGCAACGGCGACATTTACGAAGGTGGCATTCTCGGTCGTGTCGACAACATGCTCCTCATTCGCGGTACCAATGTCTACCCTCGCGCCATCGAAGAGATCGTTCGGGAGTACGTGCAAATTGAAGAATTCCAAATCAAAGTTTGGAATACCGATTACCTAGTCGACGAAATCACGGTGCGCCTAGAGTTCGTACCGGGTTGCGACGGAGACAATAAGGATCTCATGTCGACCATCGCAGCCGATCTGAAACGAAATCACGAAGGTCTTCGCATCAACGTCGAAGAGGCAGCGACCAACTCTTTGCCAAGATTCGAACTAAAAGCCAAACGCCTCGTAGACGAACGCAACAAATAGCCCTTTGTGATCGGGCATTGATGGAGAGTAAAATGAGTAACGATCTCTTAGGTCATGATCTGACCGAAGTCGAAGAGGAAATCCTTGCGTCTTACAACAACCTAAAAGATCTCGTATGTCGCGACGACCTTAGCCCCTGCATGATTTCTAACCTAAGGTTTGCCACCGCCGCCCTAGCCCAAGTTGTCACCGACTTAGGCCTGGAATACGAACACCTTCACGATCTCGGCTTGTAGTACACGCCACAATAGGTCAGGCTAGGCTAATGGTACCAATGGGCTAGCTCGCTCAAAGAGAATCGCCGGGGTTCAAAAACAGGGCACGGTCCCTAGTCGCCGACACGACCACTTTGATCGTGACAGTATACAACAACGCACGGTGTCAAAGGCACACCTTCGAGTCGCTTAGAATAGCCGGACTCTTGGTGCAGACCACAGCGGGTTCTTCTTCCATAAGTCTTTGCCCTCAAGCCTTTTCCTTTTCTCCATCCATGAATATCGATCGCCGATCCATAGGAATTGGCTGGGTTTCTTCTTGCACCCCCCCGGGTCACCCTTTTAAGGTACTCTGAATTGAGAGACGAACAGGCGAGACTGCGATAAAATAAGAGGAAGAAAAATGAATCTAATATCGGCCCAGCTATAGCAGCACTTCTACTGCTTCTCATGCCCGTTCAAAACCTGCAAGCACAAACACGATCTTTTGCCGACTATAAGCGGTCAACAATTGCGCGACCCCGTAGTACTCCAGCCCTTCATTATTGGAATGGCGTCGATGATCTTGGGTACGACATCGTCGTACTGACACCTTCGAATCCTAAGCCGAATGGATTTGGTGTGATTTCGTTCACAAGCGGCGGCTGGAAGACTCCCAAGGCCGCAGGTTTAGTTGGTGAAGAAAACCTGAACCACTTTCAAGTCTACTTGAGAAGAGGTTATACAGTCTTTCT
>JAJRYU010000438.1 GCA_024275615.1 Planctomycetota bacterium | reverse complement strand
TGGCTGGGCCCAGCGCAAGAAAACCAATCCGTCGTTGAGACCTTGGACAAATTGTCGACCCGTGGCCGGGACATGGGGCAATGTTTCAGTCCGAAGCTGGGAGCGCCGACGTCCCGTCGGCTCTTTTCTTCGGTTTTTTGTTTCGGTACCCAGTCAACGACTGATCTCTACTTTCGCCGAGCGCATCTATCTTCTGAGTTGAAAGTCCTGGCCTCGAATCCCAAGCAACCATCAGTCCCAGCAAGATAAATCTCTTCGCTGGGATCTCCCATTTTAGCCGTCCTACATTTTCTCTCATGACTTCAACGAACTGCGAGCTCATCGAACTCTTCTCTGCCATTCAAGGAGAAGGTCCAATTATTGGGCAGCGCCAGATTTTCGTGCGATTCGGCAAGTGTGATGTGAAGTGTGACTATTGTGACACCCCCTTGTGTCACGTCCCGGTGAGCCACTGCAAGATCGAAGCCAAGACAGCTCTTCGGGATTTCGAAAGACATGAGAATCCGATCTCGGTTGCGCAGCTCGCTACTTGGATTCAGAGACTGGCGCAGCCCCAAGGTATGCATCACTCCCTAGCCTTGACCGGAGGTGAGCCTCTGCTTCACGCGCGAACGATCTCTGCTCTGCGGCCTCTTCTCGACCGCGCCGAGTTACCATTTTATCTTGAGACAGATGGCCATCTGGTGACCGAGCTTGAATCGGTTCTTGGTGACATCGATTTGGTTGGCATGGACATCAAGATCGAGTCGGCAACGGGTTTTGCTCCCCAATTCGAAAACAACCGTCGTTTCTTGGCAGCTATCTCAAACGCCAACCTGAGTGTTTTTGTGAAGATCGTACTTTGCGAAGAGACCAGTGAGGAGGAGCTTCTCACCGCCCTCAGCGTCGTGCGCGACGTCGCGCCGAATACCAAGACCGTGTTGCAGCCAGTAACACCTTTTGCTGGCTGTGGTGTTCCTCCGCGTCCCGATCGTTTGCTTAGGCTCGACCAGGTGGCACGTGGAATGTTGCCAAACGTCGTCGTGATCCCTCAAACCCACAAAATGTTGAATCAGCTATGAGCTTGCCAACAATTGCCATCGTCGGACGACCGAACGTCGGCAAATCTTCTTATTTGAACGCCGCCATCGGACGCCGTATTTCTATCGTAGAAGCCACGCCTGGCGTGACCCGCGATCGCGTCTCCGTTGAGGTCTATTGCGGCGATCGCAACGCCATCTTGATGGATACGGGAGGTATCGGTGTTGTCGACGAGGAGAAACTCGACGAAGACATTGAAACCCAAATTGATGTCGCCCTCCATCTTGCCGACTGTCTGATTTTTCTTGTTGATGCCAAAGATGGCCTTACTCCCTTGGATGAACGTGTTGCTAGGCAACTGCGCAAATTGCAAAAGCCCATTGTGCTTTGTGCCAACAAGATCGACCATCCCAGCAAGAACCATTTGGCCGCTGAATTTCTGCGGTTGGGATTTGGCGAACCCCTGATTCTCTCCACTAAGGAAGAGATCGGCGTTCAAGAAACTCTGGAAGCGGCTTTTTCGCTGCTTGACGAGGACGCGGGGTGGGGTGACGAAGGTGTTGACCCTGAAATCCCTCGGGTCGCCTTTGTCGGCAAGAGAAATGTCGGCAAATCGACCATTCTCAATCTCTTGGCTGGGGAGGGCCGGGTGATTGTGAGCGACATTGCCGGCACGACCAGGGACGCCGTTGATGTTCCGGTCGAATACAAAGGCCGCAAACTGGTCGCTATTGATACAGCCGGTATCATGAAGAAGAATCGCGTCAAGAGTTCGATTGAATTCTATAGCCAGGCGCGCAGCGAAGCGGCTATCCGCCGGTCTGACATCGTCTTCTTTGTGATTGATCCGACAACCGACATTTCCCAAGTCGACAAGAAAATTGCCATGCAGATTGTCGAAACCGGCAAGCCATGTGTGATCGTAATCAACAAGTGGGATCTGGCTCGCGAAAAGATCGAGACCGGCGATTTTGCCGAATACGTCGAGAAGAAGCTGCCCGGACTACATTTTGCACCTGTTGTCATTGTTTCTGCTATAGAAGGTTCGCGTGTTGAACATGCCATTGATGTTGCTTTTGAGCTTCACAAACAGTCGACGATCCGGGTCACCACAGGTGAACTCAATCGGACCATCGAGTCGGCTTTTGAGCGCAAAAAGCCAGGTGGCAAATATGGATACAAGGCTAAAATCTTCTTTACCACCCAAGTGGACCGATCGCCTCCCACTTTTGTCGTTTTCGTCAACGAGACATCCCTGTTTCCATCAAACTATCGCCGTTACATTGAGAATCGTCTGCGAGAAGCATTCGACTTTGAAGAGATTCCTGTTCACGTATTCTTCCGAAGACGGGCTTCGCGATTCCACGACTGATACGCGATGCTTGTGGCTTGCCTAAAGGAAAGGTTACGACCTCATGTTAGTTTCCGCTAAGTCTCTGCTCATTCTCCTAGTCCTTGGTCTTTTGTGCAGCTGCAGTAGCAGTCCGCAACATTTTGAAGATGATTGGGAGCTGAAGTACCAGCACTCAGCCGAATTCATGTGGGAGCAGATTGAAGTGGCCTTAGGCAAGTACTTCAGTATCGACGATGCCAATTTTGGCACCCGGGTGATGACGACAGACTGGAACGAACACCTCTCGGTCATGTCACATCACGGCTATCGTGAACGCCTAATCGTCACCCTTGATGGTGATGAGGTGGAAGGGTTTTCCGTCAACGTCAAAGAAGAGAAGCAGATCAATACGGAACAAGTCAACCCTCAATCATCTTCAGAAGCCGACTGGGAAGATGCGGAAGCAGATGGCGGAGCCCTGTCCCGTTTCCGCGTCGCCCTCCATCGCCGCCTCCATCCCAAAGAAGGCTGGAAAGAGGACAGCGTCCGCTAGGATTGCGGCCCCAGGCGTCAAGGAGTCTTGCTTGCCTCCAACAAACCCGATTCTCAATGCGCAGGGCTTCCTTGCAACTTGGGTTAGGGGTTCTTGTAGATGATCTGCGCGAGGACGTGCGGTTGCCTATGTACATAGTTCCGCATGATGTCGTATACGCCTAGGATTCTCACAGACTCGACGAGCTCGTTTGAGGGGAGCTGCTCGACTTTTGTTTGAAGATCGAAAATGAACATGGGGTGGTGGTGTTCAAGGCGTTCGTTCAAAAAAGCCCGTTGGTAGTCCAGCGGCAGGATGTCTTCGTTGAGAAGTCCCACGGTTGATGAGATCCCACCGATAAGCGGGCAAGGTCGCCGTGAATCCAGCTGAAGAACTCTTTTGGCGACTTCCTGATGAACTTCGTAGGCCTGAAGACCAGGGTCTCTGACCATCCACTCATAATAGAGTGGTACTTGAAGAGAGATTTGCAAAACGAAGAGGAAAAAGAAAGCTCGCAAATGAAGTCGAGGGGTCAAGAGCGAGCGCGTCAAGACGAGTGCCAGATACACAAGAGGAAAACCAGCGAAGAAGAAATAACGAGGGGGCTGCTCAGGAAACATGCCGAAAAAGGAGTGTCCTCCGAGAGCAAACAAGACCATCGCGTACGTCGCTCGGTCACACTTCAGAAATTCTCGAGCTCTGCCGTTTCTAACCAAGAGGAAAGAGGCGTACAGGCCAGTTAAGAAAAACACTGGATACTGGTTCACGTAGAAACTGCGAGCGACCATGCCAATTTCGTTCAAGAGCAAATTGCTCCTGGCCAACTGTGTTTTTCGGCCAGCAACATGCCATTCCTGGAATAACTTGCCGCTGAAACCAGAATGATCGATGAGATACTGTTGGAGCCACATTGTCCCCACCACCGCAAGAGCAAAGCTACTCAGCACGAACAGGGCGAAACGGAGGTTCTTTTCTTTGTAAGCCAAAAAAGCCTCACCCAGGAGGAGAATCCCCAGTAAGGGAAATCCCCAGACGAATGATGCCTTGGTCAAATAGGCTAGTACGACAAATAGAAGCGCAACAAGAACTCCCCATTTTCGTCGCCCAAAGAAGATCCAGAAAAACATGGAGCCCAGGAGAAAAGTAGTTCCGATGGGCTCGACGAGGGCGATTCTTGAGAAGGCAAATAAGGAAATACTTCCTGATACCGCACAACACGCTGCGAGAGACAGCAGTTGCCCAGTAACGCGGCGGCAAATGTTATAGAAGAACATCAAGCAGATGATCCCCATTGACGCTGAGAGAATACGAGCTGTGGCCAAGGATGGGGAGAATGCCGTGAATGCTGCATAGTTAACCAAGGAGAAAACGGCATTATGTGAGAACCAAACGAGATCATACTCACCAGCTCTAAAACCAAATTTCGCCTGATTCGCCGAGGCTTTTAGGTACCAACCTTCATCCGTCAAGATGCTGCCGGATCTTGTGACGATGCCGAATGGAGGATCGTTTTCAATGTGCCAAAATCGGAGGACGTTCGATACGACCAGGAAGACGAGCAGTGCGACCAATAGAAATGACTTGAGGAGCGTTGGCTGATTAGGGCTGTCGAGAGAGGGGAGTTCGTGTGTGCCAGTCTCGTGGTTCGGGAGCGTTGATTCAACATCGTCAACCTGCTGAACGTCTTTTTCTCCATCTTCCGAAACGGGTTTCTGAGGGCCTCTTTGCTCGCTCATGGGCGCACTTTCACTAAACAGTCTTCACCGCGTTTCCTTGGCTGGAGTTTGCAATCTTGCATGCAGAGGAAAGCATATCCGTAAATCGTCATTTGAGCCATCAAAGATGCGCAAGAAAGCGACGTGGAGAGAATATTATTCAAGCCACAGGAATTTGAGCAGAATTGGCCCTAGACCTCTCAGCTCACGATCGCTGCCCTTAAGATGAAGAATTCGTTTCAAGAAAGGGAGCATTGTCTTCTTGCGGATGAGAACTCTGCAGCCCTATTTCGGAATCCAATCGAATCCAATGGCAGGCGATCATGAGGAGGCGGTTCTGGGTCGTTTCTCGAAAACCCCTGCAATCGATGGGAATTCTGTGGCAAGCTGTTCAGCGACAAGTATAATTCCCCATTGACGACAATTATAATTCCCCACGAGCACAGTCTTTGCTTGTGGGACCCGGGACAGGGCGGAGCCCTGTCTTGGGCTGTGTCCTTAGCGCCTCTTCGGCGCTTCCCCCCG
>JAJRYU010000437.1 GCA_024275615.1 Planctomycetota bacterium | reverse complement strand
TACAAAGTGTGGAACAAGTCGAAGCCGAAGTTATCGACTCCTCCGGGTGAAATGGGTCAGAGCATCATGGACGTGCCCGCGTTTACTGATCGTCTCAAAGGCAAGAAACCTACATGCGTTCATTGCCACAGCGTATTTCCAGCTCTCCGGCGAGCGGCCATGAGGCGAGGTGAATGGCAGCCGGACGACAAGTTCGTCTATCCGGATCCTTCCCAAGTTGGATTGACGCTTGATCCCATTAGACAGACTCGTGTCACTGACGTCAGATCAGGAAGCGCCGCCGAAGCTGCGGGTTTGAAAGCAGGCGACCAACTAAGCGCCTTCGGCAATCAGCGCGTCCATAGCATTGCTGATGTGCAGCGTGCTCTCCACCTCACCTCAAGTGAATCGAACAAGTTGTCTTGCCAATGGGAAAGGAACGGCAAGAGTTGGAAGGCCGAATTGGTTTTGGGTAAGAATTGGAAAGTGTCCACACCCTGGCAGTATTCTTGGCGTCCAATGAAGTGGGAACTTTCACCAGCGCCGGGTTTCGGTGGGTCCTGTCTCAGTGCTGAAGAAAAGAAGAACATCGGGTTGAAGGAAGATAAGTTCGCCATGCGTGTCGACTACTTGGTCGATTGGGGACCCAGGTCCGTTCTGGGGAAGAACGCAGAAGCGGCAGGGCTCAGATTAGGCGACATAGTCTTGGCAGTCGACGGCAAGTCCGATTTCCGCGATGGCCCGCATTTCCATAGTTGGATACGACTCAAATGCAAAGTCGGCCAACTGCTCAAAATCGAATTGTCGCGCCAAGGTAAGGTCCTGGTCATTCGTTTTCCTTTGATCAAGGGTTGAGCGAGCTCCATCGCGGGCGACCAACTTTCACTGCCGTTCCCCGTACTCAACAAGAAATGCCCCAAGCCAATAGTGGTTTGGGGCATTTCCGAAGAGGGCTTTTTCTAAGTCGACCTAGGACTACTTTTTCCAGCGATCGTTGCGGCGGTTCGAGTCAACAGCACAGCGATCGGGGTCGACCATGACGCTTGTGGCTTCACCATCAAATTCAACAGTTGCGGTACGTTCGCCTTGCATCCACAAAGAGACAGGGATGGTCTTGCGTTGTGTTTTTCCGTCTGCCATGGAGGCTTCTATAGTGGTGGGGCCGGTAGCAGTGCCGTAGTCAGCTACGGTGACGATTGTCTTACCGTTGTCAAATTCAACCTTTAGAATGGATTGATCGAGGGCCCATGTCTCGAAAAACCATGTGCGAAAGTACCAGTCCAAATTCTTTTTTGACGTTCGAGAGAAAGACGCGAAGAGGTCTTCTGGACGCGGATGTTTGAATGCCCAATGAGCCACGTATTCCTGCAGGGTCTGGTAAAAGACCTTATCGCCCAACATTGCTTTCAACTGCAAAAAGACGGCGGACGTCTTGGCGTAGGTAGCAATGCCGTAGGCCATTGCATTGGGCCCGAAGTGATCTCCGTGCGTCATGGTGGGTTTCTCCCAGTCCCGCCCAGCAAGAGCAGCATATTGGGCGATCTCCTGTTCATCAGAGCTTTCGCGCTGCCAATAGTCGTTGGAGGCAAGGGCCGTGAACGCGCTGGTCATGCCTTCATCCATCCAGGCGTAGCGTTTCTCGTTGGAGCCGGCGATCATGGGAAACCACATGTGAATGAGTTCATGGGTGACAACACCGTGAACCGCTTCCTTGCGGTTACCAGAACGAATGGTTGTCATCATTGGGAATTCCATGCCGCCGCCTGAAGCGCCTTCGCAAGCTGAGACGTGGGGATAGGGGTAGGGGAAAACGTGTTTCGACATGAATTCGATTGTATGTCGCGCGTAATCAGCGGCGCCGCGCCAACCCCGTTGTGCTGCGGGTCGGTAAACTGCATGGATCATGCAGTCCGGTTTGCCACCACCCACCTTTGCGTGTGTCGCGTCCCAGAGATAGTCATTGCCGCAGCCTATGGCAAAATCGCGCACGTTCTGCGCCTTGAAATGCCAAGTCAGTTGGCCGTTCTTACCGGTTGCCATGATGCCCGGTTTGCCTGATTCTTCTGCTGTAACGATGTTGACGATGTCCTTGGCTCGACGCGATTTCTTCAGGCGGCGAAGAGTGCGCGCGCTCAGGACATTTTTTGCATTGACGAGCTTGCCGGTGGCGCGGACCAAGAAATTTTCTGGGACCGTGAATGCCACGTCGTAATCGGCATAACCCATGTAGAATTCACCACTACCGAGGTACTTGTCAGCAACCCAACCCTCGACATCGTCGTAGACAGCCAACTGCGGGTACCAGTAAGCGAGATAGAAAAGATCTTCGCCAATCCGGCCGTTTCGTGGTGCACCAACTTTGGGAATCTTGTAGGACCATTCGATGCTCAAGACGACCTCCGCACCTGGTGCGACGGAATTCTTGAGAGAAACGGTATAGATGGTTCCGAGAACACGTTGACGTCTAATGCCGTCAATGGCTTTCATCGTTGTTGGATCGAGAACAGAGACGGCGCCGAGCTTAACACCTCCGGTGATCTCAACGACGGAGCTGCGCGGTGAGTTCTCCTTGTGCAGGTTTTGTCGCAGATGGAGTCGTAGTGTACGCAGCTTTTTAGGTGAGTTGTTGCGATACCTAATCAAAGTGGAACCACTGACGATGGCGGTCGCGGGGTCGAGACTGGCCTCAATCTTGTAGCGTGCTGTGTTGGTCCAATAATTCAGACCTGGTTTTCCATCTTCCGTTCTGGTGCCGTTTTTGAGCGCCTTGGCGAAATTCCTGCTGTGCTTGGGAAGGGTATAGCGGCTGCGACTATCTTGGGCCGAGATGGAAGAGCTGGCCAGAAGAACGAAACCAAGGCAAAGGACTAACAACCGCATGGAATTCTCCAGAGTGAATCAAGCATGGACTTATTGCCTCTAACTACGCCGCAGGGGCTCAAATACGTCGAGGAAAACCACCAGCATTCGTATTCCCCT
>JAJRYU010000436.1 GCA_024275615.1 Planctomycetota bacterium | reverse complement strand
GGTTAGGGTGGTTGTGGACTTTGACCCACTCTAAGGGTTCGCCTTGTTGAGTCTTACCAGGCCCCGGTTGCGCCAAGGCTGTGCTGCAGAGGAATTGCAACATCAAGATGAAGAAAATGCGAATCGAGAACATAGCCAATCCCCAAACCGTACTGCGCTTTTCTTAGGATAACAATAGAAAGAAAACACTCTCGCGGCTACCTAGTAAGGAAACTAGTGATTTCAATCTTTGTGCTTGCGAAGCTGCTCTCCAGTCGTTGGACTGCCAAGAATTACGTGAGGCCGTACACATCAAGGGATGATGACGAATCTCAGCCCATTGGATGCCCGAATCGTCGGGCTCGTTTCATACAACTGGACGAAGAGGTGTGCGCCAGCGATGGCTGGATTTCGGCGGGTAATACCCGTGATTGCGAACGTTCCCGAGAGGTCGGCACTGAGTGTTGCTTGCACCACCAAGTTGATGGGATCAACAGCGATCAACAGATGCGTTCCGAAAACGGGAATGTCGGCTGGCGCTAGGCTTGCAGCGACAATGCCAAACGCATCGGGCGTCGCACCAGAGCAAGCGAGCGCTCCGGCTGTGTCGTGGACGTTGCCGAATTCCGGGATCCAATTCAGGGTCAATGGCGGGACGCCGCCTGAACTTGACACGTATGTCTTAATCGGGAGATCGCCAGACTCGTAAACTCTCACGTGAGTCTTGGCGCCGTTCAAATTGTGGGGGGATCCCGCTGGATTCGTTGGGTTGCTCACGACGATGACATCCGAGACGCCATCGTTGTTTATGTCGCCAAGATCGCAAATACGCATGTAGTCGGTCGCTGAACCCCGGGGGAAGGTTTTGAACACACTGCCGTCGGCTCCAGAAAACAGACGAACTTCGGCATTCATGCCGTTTCCTGCGGGGGCCGCAAAATCTGGGATTCCGTCACCACTCAGATCATCAATGCCGATGATCTGTTGACCAAGACGACCTTGAGACATCGTTGTGTCTGCCACGTGAATGAGGGAGCCGTTGGCGCCTGAGACAACTCTGATTCTACCGTAGAAACCAGTTGCTGCACTGTATCGATTAGGCTCGCCGACCGCGAGGTCATTGATGCCGTCACCGTCGACGTCGCCAAGACCACCAACGGAGTAACCCGTTTGGCCCAAATCCGTGTCGCCATTGATGTCAAGAAGATGGCTGCCGTCGGCTCCGGAGAAGACGCGAGCGCGTCCCCGTTTTTGCACCATAGCCGGAAAAATGTAGTCGGGTTGACCAACGATGAAGTCGTTGACTCCGTCGTTGTTGAGATCATGGGCGTTAGCAATGCTGAAGCCTAAGTGATCGTTTGAGCTGCCGGTCACGCTCAACATGGTTGAGCCGTCGATTCCAGAGAAAACACGAACCAGGCCGCCACCGATGGAACTTGAGAGTTGAGGTTCGCCAACAGCAAAATCGTCGTAGCCATCGCCATTCAGATCACCGAGCCCGGCAACGGAGATGCCCGCGTTGGCATATGCATCCAGGCCTTGAATCACGTAAAGGACGCTGCCATCGTTGCCTGAGAAGACAGTGGCCGATCCAGCGTCAAACTGGAATGTGTCATCACCTGGATGTCCGGTGATAATGTCATCAAAACCATCACTGTTCACGTCCCCAGCGGCGGCGACGATCGGCCCGTTTTGAATGAAAGTGAAGTTTTCGTTCGTGACGGGAATCAAAAGTAAGATTGCGCCATTGGCTCCCGAGCGGACCTCAAGAAGTCCAGTGCTGACAACTCCATGTGGCGCCTGGATGCTGATGAGATAATCCGGTATTCCATCGCCATTCACGTCGCCGGCGCTACTCGCTGTGACGCGATGGTCATACTCATTGAAGAACCTTGTCGTTTGTGTCCACGCTGTTCCACAAAGAGCGGCACAAAGAATCAACACGCCTACTTGCATCTTCATTTCGGTTCTCCTCATGCCAATGATGGTGGATCGTAGGAAAGAACAGCGACTGACTACTGAGTTGCTTTCAGTATTAGAAACTTTCAGGCTGTTCCAGGTTCATCCCTTGGATCCTCGAATCTGGAGCGTATCACCGTGCCTTACTGTCAGTCAACAGAGTTTCTTATTGGGATGGGAATTAGGTGAGGGGGTTCTTGTTGTCCTGGCTCTCAATCTTGGAAGCTCACACCAACTCATGCCATGTAATTGTACCAATTTGTACCCATGGTCGGATGGGAGCAGGCATCGCGTCTCGTGAAATTTTCTGATCTCCCTCTTGACTCTCCCCTTGGTGGACCCCCTACACTCCCTGTGTGCCATTGTCGGCGGGAGTTTAATGCTTTGTACACCATTGGCGAATTTTCAGGGCTCACGGGCCTTTCAGTCAAGACTCTGCGCTTCTATCACCAGAAGGGACTTTTGATCCCCTCAATTGTCGATCAAGAATCTGGGTACCGCTACTACGACGGCAAGAACGTCGATACCGCCCGTGTGATTCGTCGGCTCCGGAATTTGGAATTCTCCATAGCTGAGATTACCCAACTGCTCGTGGAGCATGATGACGATGCTGACATCCTCGCCTATTTGCGTACCCGACGCGACGTCCTGGCCGGAAGGATTCAGAACGACCGAGACCTGGTCAAGATCTTAAATCAGATTGTAGAGAACGAAGAGGAGGCAAGGAAAATCATGAGCGAATCAGACTATCAGGTCGTCCTGAAAAACCTGAACACGATTCTGATTGCTGGATACCGCATGACCGGACGTTACGAAGATATTGGCAAGGGATTCTCCAAGGTGGGATCAGCCATGGGATTCAATATCAAAGGTCGACCCTTGGGGCTTTTCTACGATGCAGAATACAAAGAAGAGGGGGCTGACTTTGAAGCTTGCATGCCGGTGAAGCGGAAGAAACAGGCCAAAGAAGTCAACGTTCGTGAGATTGAAGGAGGTGCAGCATTCGCTCTTTTGCATCGAGGACCTTACGCGGGCATCAGTCGTTCCTATGAAAAACTCATGGAGCACGTGAAGGCCCAAGGTAAGACGATTATTCGTCCTGTTCGTGAGGTCTATATCAAGGGTCCGGGAATGATCTTCAAAGGCAACCCAGAGAAGTATTTGACTGAAATTCAGATGCTGATTGGTTGAGAGCAAGCGCGAAGTTAGTCTTGAGTGGGGCCTCAGGGTCGGCGCAAAAGCAACTTCGCATTTTGCGCGGATCCTCAGGGCGCTCACTCCACGATAGATGAGAAACGCGCATCGAGACCCTGGGCGGGTAGGGCCGGATCTTCTTTGTCTCCGAATTCCCATAATTGAGGATTGACTGTGAAGATAAGCTCCTTCGTAGGTGCCGTATCACCGATTACACCTGGACTACTTCGGATCGAAGTCTTGGCTGGGCT
>JAJRYU010000435.1 GCA_024275615.1 Planctomycetota bacterium | reverse complement strand
GCTCTTTTTTTCTTTTTCTTCTCCTTGCCGGCAGCCTGCATGCCCAATCAACTTTCCAACAGGCACGGATGGCATATCAAAGGAAAGACTACGAGGGGGCCAAGGGCTGGCTTACTAAAGAGCTAAGTGAAATCTCGAATTCGACTGAGCGTGCGGCCATTGAATACGATCTGGGAAACTGTGCTTTCGAAAGCGGCGCGTATTCCCAAGCAATTTGGCGCTACCGACGAGCCCTTGCGGCGGCGCCCGGTGACCCCCGTATCGAGTTCAATCTTCGTTTCGCAGAATCGAGGATGGGATTCTTCAATCAGATGGCAACAGACAACGAGGGCCCATGGTCCATTCTTGATGCGATCGCCAATAGATTGAGAATCTCAGGTCTTATTGCTGTACAAATCGCCGCGATCTTGGCAGGGATTGGCTACCGGAAACGCCGTCTCCTTTGTGCTGTTTTTTTGCTCGTTCTTATACTATCTTTGATAGCCGGGTTGAGAGCGTGGTCCGAAGCAGGATCGTTGCCGATCGCTGTGGCTGTGATTCTGGAGCCGAAGGTGACGTTAAGGCAAGAACCGCATATGTCTCTATCTGGGTTGGGCGCACTACGGGCTGGGACTTTGGTTGAGATCGTCGAAAAGTCGAAAACCTGGGCCCACGTTCGGACGAAAGAAAAAGTGGGTTGGGTTCTTTGTTCTCAAATCGGATTAGTCGAATGAGTATTCTAAGAGCAAGCGCGTTGATCTGTCTTCTTGCGGTTTGCTCGACCAGAGTGTTGGTTGCTCAAGTGATGGCCGTGAAGCATCCTCAGAGACCACTTTTTCGCACCCACAGTCATGGCCAACCCATCGTCTCAGAGGCCGGTTACGTCGCTCTGGCGGACGAAGGCCCGTTCTTTGTCTATTGGACTGCGCGAGAAAGACGGATGCAGGCAACCGGGAAGCAGCGATTTTCTTCATCTTATGGCAAAGAGAATTGGGGACAGATCGAGACGTTTTCCTGCTTGCATCGTGGGCTTGCAGATTTTTGGGGTGGGCAGAAGAAGACAATGAGGCAGCCCATACGGCTCCACCACATCAGCGGACAGTTCGGCGGTTTTCCGGATTTGGCGAAGATTGGGCGGTCGAGCCATTTGTCGCATCAAACTGGTCAACAAGTCAATGTCCTGTTGATTCCAAACACTCCCGACAGTGGCCGCGTCTGGTCGGATGATCCTAAACCGAGTCGCTGGAATATCATCGAAACCCAGAGGCTAATGGAGGTGCTTCTGCATCATGGGGCCTTCTATCTGGTGACTCATCGCGCGACGGGTCTTCTTGAAACATCGGAGAATCTGTCTGACCTCGCTGGCTTCCCACGGCGAATAAGCGCGGAAACCAAGAGCGCTTCCTATCACTACGACCGATTTGGGCGGCTCCTTCTTTTTCCGAAGGGCAGCCACAACCACGCTGACCATGTCAATGTCTTGTTTTGGCCATGGGAAGTGCCGCACAAACGAACCAAGATAAGAGTCGATCTAAGATCCGAGGCATCAGACGATCAGACCTTTGCCATTGCGAGCGACCCAAGGGGTGCCAGCGTTTTCCTCGATGGCACATATGTTGGTGAAACGGCCAACTCTGGGCCGCTTGGTATGACGGTGAATCTGGGCACCTATCAGATTCGAGTGAGTCGTCGCGACTGTGATGATTTTCGTGCCACGCTTGTGGTTAAGAAAGGCATTCAACCCAAGATCCAACTGTGGTCGCAGATTCTCCCCACTCATCCTATGACAAAGATCAAAGTGGGACAGATCGTCCGGTCAACATTGGGCGTGTTTGAGAACAGCCCTCAGACGAAAGCCCCGAAAAGACTGGCAGCGGGACAGGTCTTGAGTTTCTTCGGCAAGAAAGGGCAAAGAAGAACAATCATCTCGTACGGGCCTGGAGATGACATTGAGATTCATGTCGTTTCGCCGACCAACAAGATTGTGAAGTTGAAGGAGATAAAGTGGGTCTCAGGCCTCCCCAGTCCTGGCCATAGGTTACGTTGGACACTTGAAGAGACCGGGTTATGGCGGATTGTCCTTGTGCCCAAGAAAGCCGGAGCCTCTTACACTCTTGGTTTCGAAAAAGCGCTACCGGATTTCTATCATCCACCAGGAAAACCGCGGACACGGTTCCGGCTGCCAGGACACCCGGAAGACCTATAGGGCTCGGTCCTTCTTACCGAACCCTCAGTTTGCCTGCGAAGCCTTGGCGTCCACCCAGAGTCTGCGAATCGCATCGATGAGACTTTTGCGCGTACTCATAAGAAAGACCTTGTTGTCTGGCAGTTGATCATGCAGTCGTCTGTAGGCCGTGCCCAAGGCG
>JAJRYU010000434.1 GCA_024275615.1 Planctomycetota bacterium | reverse complement strand
TCATCGAATCTTCCGTCCTTGGCGGCGGCTTCTCGGACTCCGGCCCTGCACTCAAGAAAGGCCTCGAAAGGTTTTCGCTTGAAAAGAACCTACTGGCGAGAATCAAAAAAGGCGACAAAAGAGCGTTGAGTGAACTACAAAAAATGCGCGCTCAGATTGACGCAGAACTAGAGTTCATCATGATCCCGCTGAGAAAAGACGTGCGACTGATGACGGCACATTTCCTACAGGACAAAGGACCTGATTCATGGCCAGCGTACCTGAAAAGATATGCATTCCCGAAGCAAGGCTCCACCGACGTTATTGGCGAAGGATTGAGATCGCTCACGACCTTCACCCTGGGCGAGTTCATTAGTGATGATCACCCATTTAGCGAAGGCTCTATTCCCTACCTCAAGGTCATCTACAATGACATTCCGACGGCGGAAGCGCTCGAGATTATTAAGGATATCGAGCGAGGAATCGCCGCAAGCAACAATCCAACGCGAAAAATAGAAGCCGCAGATTTTCCAGTGCCACCTTCCTTGCGACGACGAGCGGCAAGGGCCCTCGAATACGTCTACCACCTCAAGTTTGGCAATGAAAAAGACCTGCTCGTGAATGCCCGCTCATGGTGGCGAAAGAACCGCGCCCGTTTCATCCCTCCGCCGCCGATCATCAATAAAGAGGCATTTGGACCGACGAGCCGACGTGATCGCAATTGAAGTCAATCTCGCGGCAAATGGCAGTCTAAGAGTTCGTTGCGCTTTGAAAAGCGTCGTCGCGGCGGATCGGGATCATGGCGTCCGCCGCTCGCGCAGCCAATTTGGCGCTGGTTTCGTTTTCGGCCCATTCGAATTCTCGGCTCATCGGCAAGGCTACTTTGGCAAGTCGGAGCACTCTGCGTTCAAATCGCAGTCCCGTGAAGCCAAATCGCAAGCGTTTCTTGGCCACCCACATGAGTACTCGCATCAAGCGTTTTTTCCACCCGTCGAGGGGCCTCTCCGCCTTGTAGTAAGCCAGTGGTAGATCGATTTCGAAGAGATTGCGAATAGATCTCTCAACATCACGTTTGAGCCAAAACATCCTCGGATTCTGATAGCTCTGAGCGATGTCGTTGAGTGTCTCCACAGTTCGCGGTACATCGCCATTATGCCGCATGCTCGATTTCGCCCAAACTCCTTTACCCAAGCGAGTCGATGGGGACGGCGCGAAACGATAGAAATGAAACCTCACGTATTCGCCGAGTTGCGCCAGCTCCTCGATGAGAGATAGTGTGTCGCGCAGTTGTTCTTTTGTTTCGCCGGGAAAGCCGAGGACAAAATTGACTCGGGCGAAAATCTTGTGCGCAACGATCTCTTCGACCACGGCTACGATTTCTTGGCGTGTGCACTCTTTGAAAATCATTGCCAGTTGTTCGTCCGAACCCGTCTCCGCCCCAAGCTCCAGTTCTGAGCAGCCAGATTCCCTGATAAGACGCCATGCTTCGTCGCTGAATTTTATCGCGTTTGCTACACGCAAGTCGGCGATCCAACGAATCTTGAGATGCTCTTCGAGCAATCCTCGACAAATATCGCTGATCCGTTCGACGTCGGCAAATACATCGACATCTTGAAACTTGACAATCCGCACACCCAATTCACGGACAAAATACACGATGTCCCGTATGACCCTCTCAGCGCTGTAGCCCGACCATATTGCCGGATAGAGACGAGGAACTCCACAAAAACGGCAACTACCAGGGCAGCCGCGACTAGTGTAATGACTGATGCACCCGTCATCTGTCACGTAATACTCCATGGGAAAGAGCGTCCAGTCGACCTCCGGTGTCTTGTTGATATCTGACAGAGGCCGCCGCGGATTCTCACACGGTGGGTAGCCATGTCGAGCCGAATTGACTCCGGCAATTCCCTCTACGTTTCCCCAGTTCTTGCGCAGACTCTCGGCGAGTTGGACGATCGATTCATCCGCTGCACCACGCACCAAGTAGTCAACGTTGTCAAGCTGAATACACTCATGGGGAAAACTGGATGGGAACCACCCACCCCAGACAGTCGGGGTCATGGGGAATCTGTTCTTCATCAATTCGAACAACTCAAGGGCGCGTACGACTTGATCGCCTGGGCGAGATGAGACGCCAACAAAGAGCGCTTCGCCTGCTCGTTTGGCTGCCATCATGGCGGCGTCTTCAGTGACGCGCTCGTCGAGGAGCTGTACTTCATATCCCGCTTCAGAAAGTGCTGTTCCCAAAGTCATCAGCTCATAGGGCACCCACATCGGATACTGCCTTATGGCGAAACGAGGGAAAAAGAGAATTATGAAGCCAAGTGGTTTCGTTCTCCACTTCGCTTGCAGCGTCACGTCCAAGAAAAACTCCTAGTTCTTTTGACACTCAAAAACACCTTGGATGACGACTACTCAAACTGATACGTCATCCAGTATCGACGATCTGCGGCACTGAAGTGGACCTCGCAATTCACGCAGCCAGGTCTTGATAGCTGCGAAGTCTCGAATTCCCACCGTAATCGCCGAAATTCGTCGCCATTCCACACTTCCGCGAACGAACTATCTATCATGTTGCCGAGGTCTTTCATGCTATGCCACATGCAACACGGTGTCACACCACCTTGTGGTGTAATCTGGACCTCGCGCCATGGAAAGAGACAATTGGTAAATTGGGGTCGCGGAAAGTCGTTTGCACGTATTTCGGCCAATGTTGGCGGGCTCGAGAGAGACAACCCGATCTCAGCAGCTCGTTTTCGAGACGCTGCGAGGTAAGCGTCGGCTTCATGCGGATGGTGGCAGATTTGATCGTCATGGGCGAGTGCGACGACACTACTAATCTTGGTCAATCGCAGCTCAAGTGAGTCGAATCCCAGCTCGTTGGCAAGGTTGACGAAGTCGACGCATTCGTGGACATTCCTGTTGATGATGCAAGCAGTAAGCGTGATGCTCACGTTTTCCTCTAGGTGTAGTCGCTTCCGCAGATTGGTCAAAAGACGAATTTTGTCGATGAAGAGAGAAAAGCTCGCCCCCTTTCGCATCTCTTCGTACGTGACAGCAGATGCCCCATCTCCCGAAATGCGAATCAAATTGGTGTGGCGCAATAGAAACTCTGCCGAACTCTCGTCCAGAAGCAGACCATTCGTGACAACGTCCACGCTCGGGACGTCGCAGCGATTGACGGCTTCGATCGTTGCGAATAGCTTTTCACTCGCCATCAATGGTTCATGATAGCTCGACAGCGAAACACGCGCGGCGATTGGAAAGACCTCTTGCTCTAGTTGGTGGATGAACTTCGTCGTGATCGTCGTCGGTTCATCGAGCAAAGAACGCATATGAACATAAGGACAATGCATGCACTCAAGATTGCAACGCTCGGCGATGTCCATGTTGACGTGAAGGAAACGGCGGTCCAGAGGTACGAGTCCATCAAGTGAGGATGGCTTGAATTCAAGGTTGGGCGCCATTCGAAATTGATCCACAATACTGGCAGGTTTGATCGGACAAATTGAGCAAACAAACGTCTTGCCAGTTATTCCATATAGTCGGGACAGTTCTTGCACAGAGCAATCTCATCGTGACGTCCGGTCTCATGCAAACGCCTCAAATTCCGAAGTTTGTCTCCATGCCAAATTGAAGTGATGCTCTCTTCTTGCGCATTGCCGACCTCCAGCTCGCAAGCATGGTCATAGCAACACGGTGTCGCACGACCATCGTAGTACACTTGCAATGTCTTGTAGAGCATGCGGCACGGCCCTCGCTCACTCCGAACCTTGTTCTTTCTTTCTTGCGCATAGGGAGCGCCCAAGAAGCCCGCCCAAGAAATCGGCGTGCACACGAATATCTGATCGTTCTCTCTCAGCTTCGGGGTCCAGAGCTGACGAAACTCATCCACGGTTGGCAACACTTCGTCGACTCCAACAACGCTCAAGACGATATGAGGAAACTCCGCATTCCTCTCTTCTCTCAGACGAAAGAGAGTCTTTACGTTCGCGACGACTTCCTCATATCGGGCATTGACTCTGATCTTCTCAAAGACCTCGGCATCGGCACCGTCCAAGCTTACGGTTACGACGGTAACTGAAGCGTCAATGATGGCGTGGCAATTCTCTTCCGTGAGATAGGTTCCGTTAGTAATAATGTCCGTACACCTCACGCCATTCTCGTTGAGATAAGTAAGCATGGTACGAATCTCGGGATGCATGAGTGATTCCCCAAAACCCTGGGGATAGAAAATACACTCTTGACCGGCAGATTCGTCGGCGATTTTCTTGAAGAGACTCCAGCTCATGTTGCCGAAACCACGCCCCGAATATTCTCGAGGACAGTAGGTGCAACGCAGATTACAATGGTTCGTAGTCTCGACTGACAACCTAAACGGAAACGCGCCTGGGTTGAGGTCTTTGAATAGATGAGCGAGAAACAAATCGTAGGGTTTCATGCTTCTTTTCTAAGACTCCATCTAATCGATTGATCTCTCACTCCAGATCAGTACGCTACCACCTTGTGATGTCGGTGTCGAGAACGAGCACCGAAGATCGTGTCCCCGAAAACCCTGGTCCTCTAAATTGACTGAAGGACGCCGAATTGACTGCATGCCAATCGCTCAAGATCGCGTTAGTCAATCTCGCTTCCGAGAAAGACAATTGGGAGATCATGATGGTGCCGCTCGGGATCCAATACCTGTCGTCTGCCCTCAAGGCCCGTTTGGGGCACCGTGTGAATGTAGTCATGGGAGACATGGGGCTCATCCCAAGACAGACACCACCCGAAGCTATCGTCAGAGGATTCTTGCAAGACTTCTGCCCTGACATTGTCGGGATTCGTGGGTTCTCAAATCAGCAAGAGGTATATCCCCTTGTTGCCGAAATCGCCAAGCAAGTAAACTCGAAGTGTCTGGTCATTGCTGGTGGACCACACGCAGCGACCATGTCTGATACTCTGTTTCAAGATCAGTTCAT
>JAJRYU010000433.1 GCA_024275615.1 Planctomycetota bacterium | reverse complement strand
CGCATCCAACTCGTATTGCTCGTAGACGGGAACCAAGTTGCGAATGTTCAGCTTTTCGCGGTTGGCTAGGTCTTTTCGCCTGGCGGCAATCTCGTCCAAGGAGATTCCCATATCTTTCAAGGTTCTCGCCACCATCACTGCTGGCAGAAAACGACTCATCGTTTGCTCGGTGCAGCCGTAGGGATACTCGATCAAGTAGGGCAATGCTTCTAGAAGTGTGCTTGCCACCGACGGTGACAAGGTCAATTCCATTTCCGTCGTTCCTATGCGACGTTCAGAAGGCACTTCAATAGGGAAAGAGACTCTCTCATCATCTTCTCTGAGAACACGAGTTTTGGTCACAACTTTGTCGATGCCGTAGGCCAAGACTGGAAAATCCATGCGCATGGCATCGCTTTCCCGGGCGCAAAGGGCCTTCAACAAGATCTGAGCATTTCCAGAACGTTCAACCTTGGTCAACCAGTCAATCCGGACTTCACTTTTTGCAGCAATCTCGATTTCCTTGGAAAGTGGCGTGGATACGGCGAGTGTATCACCCTTAAGAGCAAGACTGACTGTTACTTTCATGGCGAGGTCGAACTTGTTGCTGACAATTCCGCTCACCAAGATCTCGTCCCGTTCAGTAAAGAATCGAGGGGCCTGCAAGCGCACCAAGATGTTCTTTGTCGTCTTGACCTCAGTCTCAGCTGTTCCAACCAAAGTGTCCTTGGTCAACCCTCTTGCCGTGGCCACCCAGGTCGTGAGGCTATCGGGAAATTTGAATCGCAGTGAAGCTTTGCCATTGTTGTCTGTTCGCAGGCGAGCTTGCCACTGAGCGAGATCGCTAAAGTTTTGGCGAATCGCCGGTTCCTCGCCCATGCCAAGATCCGCACTGTCACCCATCTTCGCCTCGTTCCCGACGAATCCCCTGCGGCTTCTCATTTTCTTGGTGGGAGCTGTCCTGGATGGAGATCTCGCGGCTTTTTCCTCAGACCTCAATGCCACGCTACCACCACCCTTGGCGAAGTCATCCATGGAGGCTTCGGCGTCTTCCTCAAGTCCTTCCTCTTCAGGAGCCTCATCGAAGTCTCCCGAATCAAGAAGACCTTGCGCAAAATCCCACTGCCCTTTCTTGCCCGAGCGTCGGCCATCGTAGAGCCTTCCCGGCAGAGAAAGGTCCAAACTGTATCCGGGAGGCATGCCGTGTCTGCGATACTTCTTCCAGGGCCGATTGCGAACGAGGTGGCCACCAAAATAGAACATCGCCGAATTTGTCGTGATACTGTTCCATTGAGATCCACCGTAATACGCGCGCCTGGTACCATAGAAGAATCTTCTGATGTCTGCTGTGTTGTCCCGTGCAATGTAGGAGATCGACTGGTCCATGACTCGCAAGGCGAATTGCGCCGGGATGCCATCACCTTGCTCGTTGCGACTCTCAACAGACAGAGTTGCCATCTCTCCTGGGAGATAGGACGCCTTGTCAAATCGCATGCTGACGTCCATGAACTTGTGAGTCGGCGGCACGAATATCTCTCGAGATGAAACATAAAATTGGCCGCCATGAATCATCGTCACAGTAACAAATATCTTAGGTGTGTAAGACTTCAGGATCGGCAAGGTCATGACGGCTGTCTTGCCGTTCATCTTGAGAACCTTGTAGGAAAACACATTACGTTCAGCTTCGAGCGTGACCAAGACATGGGAATCTGGGAATTGGCAGTTGATCATCAAGAACGCGTCCTCGCCGGGACGATACTCACTCTTGTCCGTGACGATTTCCAGATTGTTAAGCTGAAATTCGTTGGCCCGATATTCGGGAGAAGTCACCCACACATGGATTTCGCCAATGACAGCTTCACCCCAACGATCCTGGGTAACATAGCGAACAACAAATCGACCTGGCGAATCGGTTTTCCATTCAAACGTGCCCAACCCTGACTTATTCGTCTTAGCTTCAGCGGCTAAGAACTGAGAGCGAACTTCTTCGATCTTGTCGCCGTTCTCTCGGGACGTCACACGATAGATGAGAATTTGTCCATTGGACGCAGCCGGGCTTCCGTCGGGTTTCTGCAAACGAATTTCGAAACTCGATTTTTCGCCGACACGGTAGAATCCTCGGTTGGCGGTTACGTGGGCAAAGAGGCCCCGGCGAGGTGCCAAGATTTCTCCTGAACCAGAAATTGTGCGTCGTGAGAGGTCTGTCATGTCGGCTTCAATGACGAATCTGTGATCGGCGTCGGCGTATTTTGCTTGCCAAGGTTTCGAGTCGATGTCGAGTGCCAAATCCCCCAGAGCATCGGTGACACCCATCCCTTGAGCGACGAGCTCTCGATTCGGCCGGCGCCTGCCGCCACGCCGCCGTGACGGTTTACGATTGCCGTACAAAAAAGAGTAGGGTTCCTTCAGATTGAAACTGGGATAGTAGCCTTCACGGTACACACGCCAATTGACTTTGGCTTGGGCCACACCGCCACCAAAGTAGTATTCGCCATGTATTTTGGCTTGAAACTTGTCACCGGCACGAATGGCCTCTTCCGGTCCATTTACAATCACCTCGAACTCAGGTTTCTTGTACTCTTCGATGCGAAATCTATGACTACCAATCCAACGATTCTTGTGGCGGTAACCGACAGTGTAACTTCCCAGTGGTGGTTCTTCGCCAACGGTGATGGAACCGGCAACAACACCAAACTCCCCAGACTTAAGAACCTGATCAAAGATCTTGTTGCCCTTAGGGTCGGTAATCGTGACGCCAAAATATTCATCCGCCAAGTTGATGTAGTCTTCTCCCTTGCGAAGTCGCATGTTGCCGACGAACTGGATCGTTTGCGCGGGGCGATAGACTGGACGATCGGTGAATCCATAGAGAACGGCCTTGCTACTTGCCGAACGGGGATAGCTTGAACTAACCGTGGTCAAAGCATAGTTTTTGCCATCCTGGGCAAATGCCTCGATATAGATATATTGGCCACCAGACTTGGCGTGCTTGCGAGCGACGGTTCCATCGTCCGTCGTCTCGCCCCAGTCATAGGTCATCTTGTCATACCAGCCCAAGAGTCCCTTGGCACGATGACGCTGGCGAACCAAGACCGGTGTGTTTGCGATCGGTTTGCCGTCCTTAGCGCGAGCCACATAGACGATCGTTTCGACATCTGTCGTCTTGCGGACAATGGCGATTTTTGAGACCACAACGAGGGTTCGCAACAGGGACTCCTCCGTTGAGAATTCAACGATGTAGGCACCGACCTCGGGCAGGACTAGTGAAGCAAGGCCATCGTTGGGCAAGTGTTTGCCTTCGTCCCCCGTTACGAAACGTCCCGTGTAAGCTGGGCGGCGGCGGTTGACATATTTGCCTTTTGCGGCGGTCACAAGAGCGGCCACATTGGAGAAGTACGTGCCACGTTTCTTCAAGAAACTGCGATTCCGATAGATAGCTCCGAGGTCAATTTCGTAGGCATTTACCTCGAGTTCTTTGATGTTCCTTGAGGAAACATCCAATTTGATTTCCTGGTCAGGTTGAAAGATGTGGAGGTTTTCGATCTCAAGCCGCGGATGAGTAATCTCCTGCGCCAGGGCTAGGATATCAGAGCGCCAAGGGCTCTTCGGGAACCGCTTGGCAAAACCTTCGGCTGTCCCTAGAGCTTCGACATGGAGCGCATGACTGTCTTGCAACGCCGCCAAGACGTAAGTGGCGTCGTCGGCAACCAGAGATTTGGGGAAGTCCTTGATCAATTTCCTGAGAAGCAGGAATGGATTTGACGCTGCAGGAAGCTTGATGAACCTCGGTTTCTCTTCGGTGCCACCGAACCGGCACTGTGTCGAGTACTTGCCATTGTCATACTTGACTGAGGAAACGTTCAAGTTGTCCAAGAGCCGGCGACAGAACATCGCTTCCATGTAGTGAGCGAGCGCTTCGCGATTAGTGAGCCTATACCTCTTGCAAAGTTCCTGCGCCGCTTGGAACCAACTTTGGGGATCACGGCCAAATTCAAGGCCTATCTTGTGCTTGTCTAAGTCCTTGACTACGTCGGGAGCGACTTTGATACCATGAAGCCCTCCTTTTTGTTGGCGATGCGCTTCCAGACCCGAGGCCATATTTAAACAAATCTCCGAAAACTCATCTGCACGAAGGGCCCTCTCACTGTCACTGAGTGTTGTCATGCCCGGCGACCAATTCGGCAAATACGGAGAGTAGAGTTTCCTGGCTTGTTCCAAGACCTTCAGGCCGGCTACGACATCGTCATAGTAGCTGTAGTGATAGCTTGCCCCCTGGATCCAACGATTTCGGCTAATCACCTCGCCTTTTTTGTAGTAATAGTGAGGCATGCGTAGACGAATAGCACCTTCAAGAGCCAAAAGTCGCCCGTGCCAAATCGAACCCGCAAATCCGCTGGCCGTGTCCTTCAAGTGACGGAGCGACTCGTCCCATTTTTGGAGCCTCTCCAAACACAAGCCGATACGGCGAGCTGCATGTCCTCGGTGGTCTTGGCTCTGGTTTTGGCCTATGAGGATCTTCCGATAGGACGCCAAAGCCGGCTTGTAGGAGTGTTCGCTGAATTCCTTGTCAGCACGCTGCAATTCTTCCTGTTCAAAAACAGAATCACCGCCTGCCATGAAAACCGGAAAAAGGACGAGGAAACAAACGAGTATCAGTGTGAGCTTGGTCATCAATAACACCTTTAACGCTGCAGAAAGAGCCAACGGAGCCTCTGTTCACCCTCTGACGCACCTGACCGGCCGAAGTTCAAAGAAATCTCGCGGATTGGGTTTTGGCGGATCTCACTGGAGAGATGAACGCATTGACGGTCACTCGAGACCGACCTCGCGGTCATGATCAGATCGCCCTAAAGATCCAACTGCCAGAAACCGACGTCGATCCACCGATCAAATTTTCGCCCGACTTCTGGAAACTCTGCGACTTTTTTGAAACCGAGCTTCTCGTGCAAGGCAATGCTCCCCGGGTTGGGAAGAGCGATCCCGCCCAAGGCGCAATGAAAGTCGTAGTCGGATTGCCGAAGTTCGTCAATGAGGGCACGATAGAGGGCTTCTCCCAACCCCTTTCCTTGCCCTTTTGGGTCGATGTAGATGGCAGTCTCCACGGTGTGGCGATAAGCAATGCGTTCGCGCCAGGTCGTGGCATAGGCATAACCCACGACTTCACCCTCAAACTCGACAACAAGCCAAGGAAACGTCTCGCTCACACGCTCGACGCGATTTTTCATGGCTTCGATGCCGACCACGTCTTCCTCGAAAGTCACGACCGTTCTTAGGACATGTTCATTGTAGATCGCGCAGATCGCTTTGGCATCTTCAGTTGTGACAGGTCGAATGACGCACTTCATCG
>JAJRYU010000432.1 GCA_024275615.1 Planctomycetota bacterium | reverse complement strand
CTTGAAGCAGAGGTTCGGTGAAGACTTGCCGTCTTGGTAGGTGCGCTCCTACTCAAGAAGAGAAACGACATGGGTCTGATCGTTTTTGACAACGGCGCTGCCAGTTATGACACCAAAGACCCGAAACAGACCCTCAAAAGCCTTCTGGCGCAGAAGAAGCGCCCTAATACCAGCTTGTTCCTGGCGTCTGAACAGGTCAGCGGATTCTCTTTCGTACAGTGAAGGATCTGACAAAGTGCGGCCCAGGGCTAACCAAGCTTGACGGCGCCGTGTTCGAGTGGGATGTGCCATTTCGCGAATGCGAATGGCGTCGATAGCCGTGAGCATCGCGGCAAGCTCCTGGCCTGAAGTGCGTAAGTGCCAGAGCCCCGTTTGCTCTTCTAAGCGCTGTTTTGAATCCACCTCCGGTGCGTCTTGCATCGATCCATTGGCTATGGCGATCGTGTTAGCAATCAATCTGGATTTCACGGGCTGAGAACCCACAAAACCTGCCAAGGGTGGCATCGTGATGGCAGTCCATGTGGTTGCGAGACCAAGCTCCACTTGCAATTCTTTTGCGAGTTGAGGTAGTCCTTCAGGATGGTCGAGTGAAGCATGAAGAGCAAGAGTGGGGCGGTCTTCACGACAGCTCTTGTCCGGGGAAGACCAAGTCAACGTGAGATTTTTTCCAGCTAAGGCGGCGACCTCTTTTACCAAGGCGGCCAATCGTTTTGGCGTCAGCCAGGAAGCCAACTCCGGCAACGGTCGACCTTCCTCGGCAAGAAGTTGTTGTTTCTCGCGGCAAATGTCGTTGGCATCAAAGTTGTCAATGAGGCCCAGGCCAATGCGCTTGATGGCTTCTGCGGTATCTAAAGAGAGTGAAAGCCCACTTTCTTTTTTGGCGCGGGGGCGAAGAGGTCCTGGTGACCAAGGCGTACCTTCAAGAACCAAGCCGACTTTCAGGACATCACTGAATTCCAGATTGACGCTCAATCGATCGGGAAGAGGTGAATTCCAGAGCGCGCGCACCAGGCCAAGGCTGCTCTCGCCGTAGAGATCAGCGAACACGACGCCGATTTTTTTCGCGCCTCTACGACTCATCTCCAGTTTGACGAGGTTTGTCGGCAGAAGAGAAGGTGTTGTGGGCAAAGAGGCGATCAAGTCGCGCTTGTTTTTTACTTCACCAAAACTCGTCCCGAGAACAATGACGTCTCTCACCGTTGTCATGGACAGACCATGCAAACCAGATATTTGTCTACTGTTGCCGCCAAGCGCAGCGGGATTGGCGATGTTTAGGATTCCGTCGACGATCTCGGCCCCTGCATCCCTGTTGAAAGCGCTGTTTCGAAGAATGGGGCCAAGAACTGGAAAGAAAAGAGTGCGAGCGAGAGCCAAGGTGCGACTGGATTGCGGCCGTGCCACCAGCGTCACCGATTGAAAGACCCGCGCCTTCGGGGCGTTCTTGGTGTCTTCTGTTTCTTGCCAACGAATTGCCAAGAACATTTCTCCGTCGGCCCAACGGGAAATGAAGTGATCAACGGTTTCTTCTGAAGTTTCTTGGGACGCATGGGGGCGATCGTCAGCGAAACCTAGCACCTGCTGCCAAGCAGGATTGCTCATGAGTTGTCTGACCAATTCCCGGGCACGCTTTTTCTCCAGCAGATCTTGAGGGCTACTGAGATGAAGGGTCCAGTCGTCGTTTGGGGAGCTTAAGAGCGCCAAATCTCCGGCAGTTCCTTGGAAGAGGCTGGTGAAAGTGAGCACGACGATTCCAAAAACGGCGGCCACCATGAAGGCCAGCAGGCGGCCACGCCACGAACCATGTTGCTTTTGGGGCATGTTGTGGCTCGTTGGCGATATGGCATTGCCGATCTTTCTGTGTTCTTCTTCTCGGCGGTGATTCATGGCTGAGGACGGGATCTCACAGTGTTGTCGAATGGAAGCACGGTCTCGGGATTCGCCGGAGTTGCACGCGCGGTCCTTTGTGTGCGCACGTGGCCCAGTGAAAAACTCAAAATCGACCTGCCAAGAGGTGGGATGATACCGGAAAATGCCGACAAGTTGGGAAGCGGGGCTCATCCTTGCAAATAATCGCCATCTTCTGGATCGTGCAAGGGTTACAATCAACTCATGGGGGTCCTTTGGTATATTCTTGAGGGTAGCCCTCGTGGCTTAGGACTCGCGGCACCCCAAGCACAAGTCATTGTTGCATGGTGGCTTGCGAATGATGTCGATCATGAACTACGATGGTGGTGCCAGCAGCGTCCGGTTGGTTCCACGACCATTGCATAAACTGTCACCCAACGAGTGGGATATTCATGTCAGTAGACTCTGCAAAAGACGAGACTTTTATTGGACTTTCTGTCAAAGGCGAGTTCGGCGTATACCGGATCATCAGTGCTATTGGTGCTGGTGGGATGGGATCCGTCTACTTGGGTGAAGCGGACGACTCTGGGCGCAAAGTAGCTGTTAAGTTTCTCCACGCCGAGCTTTCTGCCGACGACAGCAGTTCGCGGGAACGCTTTGAGCGCGAGATGCGCGTTCTCCAAGATCTCAAAGCATTTCGGGGCATCGTTCAATTTGAGGACGGTGGACAAATTGACAACGGTCAAATGTTCTTGGTGATGGAATATGTGGCCGCACCTACCTTAGACAAGATCATCTCGGAAAACGCTAATGGCTTGGGGCAAATACGAGCTATACAGATCGTTGTCGAAATTCTTTCTGTCCTTGAGCCGATTCATCATCGCCGATTCGTCCATCGCGATCTGAAGCCTCACAATATTTGTGTCTATGAAGAACCCCTGGCTGTACGGCTTTTGGACTTCGGTTTGTCAAAGCCCTACATGGAGGGGCTTGGCTACGAAAAAGTCACACGACGCATGCAGGGCAAGGGGAGCGAGATCCCTGGTTCTCCGCACTACATGGCGGTGGAACAATTCTTGCGGCCAAAAGAAGTGGACGCGCGAACCGACTTGTATTCCTGTGGCATCATTCTCTACGAACTTCTGGCAGGAATTCCGCCGTTTCGTGGGATCTACCTGCAGGACATTCTTCAGCAACATAAAGAGAATCCACCACCTCCAATTGATAGTTGTGCCGATGGGGGGCCCATTTCCTATCGCCTATGGGCAGTCATTGAAAAAGCGCTCTCGAAAAAAGCCGAAAGCCGCTACCAGTCGTCTGCGGAATTCAAGGAGGCCTTGTTTGACGTCCTCAATGTCTTGAACAAGCGCAAACGCCCCAAGAAGGTTCTCGACAGCAAATACCGCATGATCAAGAAGATCGGTGTCGGTGGGAACTCGGAGGTCTTTGAGGTTGAGACGCGGGAGGGCAAGGAGAAGTTCGCCCTGAAGATCGCCAGGGAAGGAGCAAGCGACTGGGACGAAGAGACTCTCATGAACGAGTCCGATCGGGCTCTGAATCATGACAACATCGTTCGAATCCATGAGTTCGGCACATTCGAAGGCCGTCCAGCTTTGGCCATGGAACTCCTGACTGCCGGTTCATTGGAAGACATCCTGGAGAAGACCGGCGACGAAGGATTGCCGGAAAACGTCTTCTACCGCACAATGATCGACATTTGCCGCGGCCTTCATCATGCCCATCAAAAGAACATTGTTCATCGCGATGTTAAGCCCGGCAACATGTTGCGTTCCGCGGATGGCCGCACGAAGGTCTGTGACTTTGGTATCGCCAAGCGTTTTGAACAGCAAGGCGACGATATGACCGGGGCCAAGAATACCACATTGGCCAAGGGTACAGCGCAGTACATTTCGCCGGAACAATGCGACTTGCAAGGACGCGTTGATAGACGGGCAGATATCTACTGCTTGGGTGTCATGATGTACGAGATGCTCGCCGGAGAGTTGCCGTTTACCGATGGCATCCTGATCATGCAGCATCTGCAGACCAACCCGCCTCCGCTTCTTGTCAAAGGCCAATTCCGTAATCCAGATGCCCTGTGCGAAATTGTCGGTAAGGCGATGCACAAGAGCCCCGATCAGCGCTACCAGTCGATGAAAGAACTTGCGCAGGATCTGGTCCGCGTTTCAAAATTGGAGCCGCAAAAAAAGACTCACAAAGCGGTGACCCTTAAGACGATTCCCGAAGAGTGGGCGAACGACCCAGCTCATGGGGGCGCCACGACGGTGGGCATGACTCAAGCCCTGCCTCAAACCCAAACGGGAATGAGCGGAAAAAAAGTAGCTCTCATTGTGACTTGTGTTGTCGTCGCCCTGGTCGGTGGGTTTCTCTATGTCGGTTCTCTGGGCAATGACGGAGGCGACAGCCCCGACCCCATTACGATCGCCGGAGATCCAGCGAAAGCCGAATTCGATTCCTGCCGCGCCTTGATCGATGAAGGTAACTACGCCAAAATCAGCGGTTTTCAATTTGAGGAACTAACGGTCGATTCCAACGAGAGGCGCCAGCTCAGCAACTTGGTTCTCGATCGGATTCGCAACGAGGTCTTCAATCAACGTGTCAATGCCGAAAAGGTCCCCGAATTGACCGAGACTCTGAGAGCCAGCGTTGACGCTCTGATGAACATCGATCCTGGAGCTGTCGTCACTGAGCAAGCCAAGTCCTTCGCCGACGAGGCGGCGCGATTCCTCGCCGCAACTGAATCGAGCGCGGATTCCTGGCAGCCTTGGAACAGTGACGCTGAGAACGCTCTCAGTCAAAGCTTGAAGACTCTCAACGACTTCAACGCCAACCTATTCCCCAGAGACCGCTGGGATGCTTTTCTGGATAGCCGCAAAGTGGCTTTGTGGGCCAATAATTTGGCCGCCACAATAGGCGCAATAAAAGCACTGAAGGCGGAGTGGAACGCCGAGATCGAGGATCATGTCGCCGCGCTCATCAGGCGCAAAGGTGAGCCCAAGGCGCAGGTCTTAGCAGCGATGAGAGATTGGGTCGAGTCAGCCTTGACCGGCGTAACGAGCTTAGATGATCTCGGGTCGCTTGTCCTCAAGGGGGCAGTACCAGCCGCTGGGTTGGTTCCTGAAAAAGTCGACTTGATCACTGGCCCTGAAGTCGCCAACAATGCTCGGACGCTGATTAAGAGTGGGGTTTCTCCAGCGGACCGATTGGGCGCCGTCACTTTTGGACTCGTTGCTTCCGTTACGAATCAAGAGCTGCAAGCCAATCTCAAGAAATGGCTGGCCCAAAGAATGGGACCGGATGTCTTTGCTTGGCCGCAGACGGCTGCGGCACTGAACAAATCCGGCTTTCCCCTTTCACTCTATGCCGAGCCGATCTTGCAGGGACTTGAATCTGTCTTGGCATCAACTGAGTTTAACCAGAAACTTGCCGAAACGATGGGCACAAACGATGCCACCGAACAGGATCGTCTCGCTACGACCTTCGATGACGCCCGTGATCAAGTTCTCGCTCTCGTTCGAATTCAGCCCAACGATCCTCTCGCTGCGACATTCGATCAAGCATGGGGTAGTACTTTCCTCAAATACCGTCGCAGTGCCAATACCGCTTGGGAAGGATACAAAGGACAGATTGCTGAATTGGAAGGCAATCCCGAACCAGCACGTCTTTTTCAGATCATTGACAACCTCCAGAAGTTCTTGAAGGACTACAGCGCCGAGGAATCTCACGGGAGTTTGATCAAGGAGATCATTCAAGGCCAGGCCGCCCGCCTTAACGAAGCCAACAATCCTCTGATCCTCTTGGGATTTGCTCAACGTTACGGCAAGGCAATTGGTTTTACCGCCAAGGGTATCGTGACCGCGGCACGCAATGAGTTGTCTGGTCAGATCTTAAAGAGCTCAATTGTTCTTAGTCCGAAATTCGTGGACGGCCAATCTGTTCGCTACGTCAATGCCAAGTGGCCTCAATAGACCGCGAACTGCATTGATTGTGTCTATGGCTTGACAGCGGATATGAAGGCCCTTCTTGCCGGGAAACTTGTTGAAATCAGCGGTGGTGAAGGCGTTGAAGTCATCATTGAAAACGATGGTGAAGATATCCGTATCAAGGGAGCGCCAAGTGCTCTGTACCAGGGCAGCGCAAAAAATGACGGTACCCTCATCCTGCGGGCCCCTATTGTCTTGAAAGCTCCGTCATTGGGTGTTTCGCAAGAGAGCGTGACTCTCACTGTTGATGGCCCCGGAGCTTCCGACTACGACTTTGATCCACCCCGGTTGACGTTTTCCCTAGGCACTCCGCAAGGGACGCGTGTCGCTCTTCGGGTAGAAGTCAGTGATGATCACCCGCGGGAAACGGCGCCTTCCCTCACCGTCGGAAACAAACGTGTGGCGCTCAACAAGGACGGCAATGCCTATGTGGCGAGACTCTCCTTGGGAGAAGGAATCCTCGCTCCTGCACCGGGGGCCGACAAGGTTCTTCTCGAGGCAGAAGACCTATTTGGGAATCGTGCTGTTCTCGCTGACGATTCCTGGGCAAGCGCCATGGCTCGGGCTCGAACTGAACTCTTGCGCGGTTCCTTAGACACTGTGCTGTCGAAATTCTCCCAAGAAACTTCAAACAGTCGTTTTGTCATCTCGGCAGACAAACTCCGCCGATCCACTTCAGCAGTGAGAAATGCTGTTAGTGAATTGAAGAGCCTGAGCAAGTTCGGCCAAGATGCGACGAAAGAGCGAGCCGCTCGTCTCTGGGACGACGCCCTAAACCTCGCTTCGTCCTGGTCAGCTGCTGGCAAGGAACCGAGTTTCCTAAGCGGCCTCAGGGCGGACTATGACAGATTCTTTGCCGCAGCGAATCAGTTGACTGCCATGGCAGGAGCCACCAAGAGCAATGATCGTCAGAACACTCTCTGGCAACAGATCCTGAGCCAGGCCAAGACCGCGGCGTCTGCGAACAACTCATCTGATCCGAAACCCAATGTCGGCCCAAATTATGGGCAATACAACAAGTCCGAGTCCATTGAGGCTCTCGGGATCCGTTTTTACCGAGTCGAAATTGGTAAAAAACCAACTTGGATTGCCGAGGTGGAGGTCTCTCAGGGGTTTGCCTCCGAGTTTGATTCCTCACTCATCAAGGTCGCAGGCGATATTGCCAAAGAGAAATTTGACCCAGCCAAGCCTCACAAAAGAAGTAATAGTCCGTTGGCTCCTCTGAGTCCCAAAATGGCTGTGGGCTTGGTTCGCAAGATCAATAGATCTGCAGCTGGACAAGCACTCAGCAACCTTTTCGGTGGTCCCGTCAAAGTCGACATACCCACGGAAAAAGCCTGGTATGCGGCGGCCATGTTGCAGACAAACGGAAAGAAGGGTTTTGCTTTTGGGCCCAACTTCAAACCGGAGTACAAGTACAGCAAGTTCCAGAATCCGCGAGCCCGTTGGTATGATGGTTTGCGTGGAATTGGGACAGAAGACAAAGGCAAGTTCGATTTTCTCTCTGGCAACGTTGCAGAGATCGTCAGAGTGAAGAGAGGATATGGCCTCAAAGGCGGGTCGATGGCGAACGCTTGCTTCGGGGATCAACTGTTTCGCTTGAAAGTGGAGACTCCAGCTGAGCCTCTCAGACCTGGTGCGGTCACACGTTGTTCCGGTTTGAGATTGGCGATTGTTCCAAAGTGATTCAGTGGATTTCCGCGTAGCGACCGGAGCAACAATCGTCACGTAACGAACGGGAGCGCGACGATACCCAAGAATCTTTGCGAAGTGAACGGACGCGCGCCGATACCCAAGAATCCTTGCGAAGTGAACGGGCGCTGGACGTCAGTCCGGCATTTTTTCTTTTGCAACGACAAGGGTCGTTGTCGTTGGGTACTTCCCTTCGGCAATTTTGTTCCGCGCTTGTGGTGTTTCTCTTTGATTTGACTTCGCGAGATCACGAAAAAGCGAGCCTTGGAGGAATCCAAGGCTCGCTTAAGTTGAGAGAGGACTGAATGGTCGTCTTAGAAAGTGACTCGAATCTGGGCGAATACGCCAACGGCGAGGTCGCTGTTCACTTTCTTAAAGCCAAGGGCAGCACCGGCAGCAAACGGATCTTCTTCGAAGAAATCGAACGTTGGAATGAAGACGGAGACGTTAAAGAAGAAAACGGTCTGCTGGGTCATTTGATAGCGGGCATAGAGATCGATCTCGTGGCCAAGACCGCGATCATCTGCATAGAGCGCGCCGTTAGGCACAAAGGTCAAAGGAACTTTGCCTTCATCCAAGGCGGCATAAAGGTAAGTGATACCCACAACCCAATCTGGATCGGGCTCAAACTTGAAGCCGATTTGGAAGACGTGGACGTTCTGTGACGGAATGAAGTCGATGTTACCGAAGCGCGAATAGGAGCCGTGACCACGGATCGGCACGTTGTCATGCCTTGAGTTGAAAAGAGTTGTGAACCCTTGTGACTCGTTACCGTCGGGTCCTTCGGCGAAGTAATATCCGGCATAGAAAGCGCCGTTGACGCTCTCCAAGAAACTCGGACGGTATTCAATCGCCGCTTCGACAAGAAAAGCACTGAGGTCTTGGTCGGCTTCATCTTTGCCAAATTGGTAGGCTGATTCCACGCTCAAGAAAAGACCATCCGTAAAGACATCCTCGCCACGAACCCAAAGTCCAACTGTGTGAGTACGTCCGCCGATAACTGCACGACCGAATGAATCGATACCAGGATCAGCGGATGTGGTCACGTTGTCCGGTGCGACAGAGGCACCAGCACTTCTTGCGTTGAAATAAATCCAGTAGGCATCGATTTGAATGGGGTCAAGGCCTTCAGGAGCGAATTCTGTGTAGATGCCCAACATTTCGTCTTCGTCGCCGCTGGCGCGGAATCGGCCAGTGAATAGACCGCCGACAGCAAGCCCCGGAGTCACTTGGCCGTCAGACGCCGCTTCCTTGGCATAGAAAAAACTGATGTTGGCGCTCAGAGATTCAAGATAGAAATCCATGCGAACGGCATCATGAACGGTGCCGGTGAAGAATGAGTTACTGCCGAGAAGCAACTGGCTACCATAAGCCAACTCTTGACGGCCGAACTTGAGACTCAACCCCTCGGTTCCCAAGATGTCTTCCAGCTGAATCCACGCTTGGTAGAGGCGGATTTGATCCAATTCGTTGCTCCGCGCTTCGAACGCGCCGGAACCTGCGCCAGCAATACCAGCGGCGATGTCTTCAGCGGTGTTGTTCGAACCACGACCGGCAGCTTGTATCTCGAAGTAGGTCGTGACCTTGGCGGGAAGATCAACATTTTGTTTCTTGTCGAGGACGAATTTGAAGCCGAGATTGAAGCGAAAATCGAGACGGAGACCGTCGTCGTCGATATCGTCTCTCAAATCTCCGGTGTTGCTGCGGAAATCAAGGCGAGTACGGGTTTCGCCATCAATCGTAACGGCACTGACTCCACGGGGGTTGGAAATGTAGCCGAATTCGCCGGAACTCATGACCTCCCGGATTGCTTGATTCAGCTCCGAGTCGTCTTGCATGCCGCCAGAACCCTCATCGCGACTGGTTTCCAGTTCGTCGACCTTGGCTCGGAGGCCAGCATTTTCCGAGAGTAGAGTGGCCACTTGCTTCTCAAGTGTAGAAAGGCGCCTATTGACATCGCCACCGGATTGCGCTCGACAATCGGTGCCCATGAATGCACAGGCGGCGAACGCGGCCACCAACAAAGCCATGCGTTTTCTTGACATCTCTTCTCCCCTTGCCGGACGTCGGCAGAAACGGTTCTTCCTCAACGGCGCGCGGTCATTTCGACTGAACTCCATGTCGGGATTCACCACCTGCGTCACTTGACGTCTTGTGATGCGATCCGTTCTCAAGCTCGCGCTCTTCTCAGAACTTCTGGGTGTCGCCTCCGAAACTCAGTGTTCTACTTCTGAGTGTTTATCATGGCACCCCCAGTTCTGGCAAGCATCTTTGCGCGAAGTCCTTCTCAAATAATTCTTTAAGGCAGGAAGCGGTGCTTGACACCCATGCGGCCCGATTTATAGTCGCAAGCGTCGGGGTCCACCCATTCATTGAAGGCCAGAGCTGGATTTGGGCGCACAAAAGCACCATTTCTGAGGTGGATAACCTGAGTCAAAGGCGGCGTCGATTGTGATTCGATTGCTGCCAAATGCGGTTTAACTGCGTCAGGAGGGACGAAATGGCATTCATCAAGAGAAAAGCCAAGGAATACGGACAGCTTTGTTTACTGTTCTTGGGTTTCTTGACCGGCATCGGTCTGGTTGTGACATGTGGCGGTGGTGGGGGTAGTGGGCAGCAACTGCCCACTTCGACTTCGGGGACGATTTCCTTCGCACCACTAAATGTCGATGGTGCGGGAACTTTGATGACAAATGGTCCCATTGGTGGCCCTCCGGGCATGGTGGACGTCAATGTCCCACCAGCACTGCGAGGCATTACCAACGTCCAAGATGCGTTGAATCGTCTCAACGTCATCCTTTCTCCGGTCTTGGCGAGAGTGACTGATCCCTTGACCCCGTTTGCGAATCAGGTCTCAGATGCCAATCTCCCGGCGTTTTTGAAAGATTCCGTCACGGGTGAGCCCCTGACCTTCTCGCGAGCACTTTCGGGTCTTGTGCGCGCCAGTTCTCTCTCTGGTGTTGTTCGTGCAGATGACGCATTCCTCTTGACCTGCCGTGAAGCGGGCCCCACGGAGACCACGACCTCAGTCCCCTATGTTCAACGCAGCTTCTGTCGCGAGACTTTCGTCGGCGGTGTCCCCACAAGTGGTTTTGGAGTGATCGAAATTTTCGATCGTGACTCTATCGACAATGTCGTGGCTATCACGGATTACGACAATAACCTGCCCAACGCCATGACCCGGATGCGCCTTGATGGCGGTGACCCAGTGACAGGGGCACCTCGCATCACTTTGTTTGATGGCACAGTGAATGCCGAAGTTCCTGCCATCATCTTGGACGGCGCAACTGGCACCATTGATGCCAATGACGGAGCTGGCAACCCGACCGTGACCATCAGTGGCGCGACAGGAAACATCACAGCCAATAACAACGTGAGCGCCAGTAATGATGTTTCAGCAGCTAACGACATGACTGCAGGTGGTTCCGGCACCTTCGGAACGGGTGCCAACATCGTGGCGCTCAACAACGCTGCTACGGGCAACGTGGATGCTACGGGTGCCGTCAATGCCGGTACCAATGTGAGTGCCGGAGCCGATGTTGTGGCTACGGGCAATGTGATCGCTGGTTTGGATGTGAGTGCCAATGGTGTTGGAACCTTTGGGACCGGTGCGAATACAGTGGCACTGAACAGCGCCGCAAGTGGCGATGTGACTGCTACAGGCGATGTCAACGCCGGAGGCAACGTGGCTGCCACAGCCAACGTGACTGCCGGGGGTAACATGACGGCAACTGGTTCTGGGTCATTCGGCACAGGGCTGAACACCGTGACTATCAATAACGGTGGTACCGGCAGTTTGGCCGCTACTGGTTCCGCCACGTTTGGCGGCAGTGGGGCATTTCTCGGCAACGGAATATTCGGCAGCGGTGGTAACACTGTGACGCTCAACGGAGCTGGCCTCGGTGAATTCGCCGCAACGGGTAACGGTACTTTTGGTGGCAATCTTGGCGTCACGGGTGATATCACTGGTACTAACGTCATCGCCACCAATTCCCTGAGCACAAACGCCAACTTCTTGGCTGGCGGTAACATCGAAGTCGGTGTCGTTGGTGGCATTGCTGGCACTGGAACGGTTCTCCTTTCCGGAGCTGGCGGCAGTGGTACTTTTAACGGTTCTGTCCTTGCCGGGAGCGGGACAGGCAATGAAGTGAATTTGGATGCCACGAGCGGCAATGCGACTGCAAGCGGCAATGTTGAGGCTGGTGCAACTGCCGGTGTCGCTGGTACGGGCACAGTTCTTCTCGACGGCGCGACCGGCGACTTGACTGCAAACGGCACGATCGTCTCTGGAAACGGCACGGCGAACACGGTGACCATGGATGCGGTCACCGGCGACGTGACGGCGGCCACAGGAAACTTCCTGGCACCTCTGGGGGATGTCCTTGCGGGCGCAGATCCAAGCGCTGGCAACGTCGGTATTAACCTCAGTGGTACGACCGGAACCATGACCATCAACTCAGCTGCTGTCGGCGCTCGCGTGATCGGCAATGGTGGTGCTGGTGTCCCCAACATTCTCGATATCTTTGATCAAAGCATCAGTACGACGCCGACACACCGCTTGATCGCAGCCGGTGAAAAGGCAGGCGCTGCACCGGATGGTACCGGTTATTTGTCAGTTTTCGATTCGGCTCAAGTGGAACAGATCATACTTGACTCCGAGACTGCCACCGCGTCGATGGGAGTAGGAGCGGCAGCCATCACTTTGAATGGATCAGCTTCGACAGCCAGTTTCGGAACTGGCGCCAACGGAATCACTCTGGATGGTAGCGGCGGGACAGTGGTCGTTGGTAGCGGTGCAAACGCCATTTCCTTGAACGCCGTCAGCGGTGCTTCGAGTTTCGGCGCCGGAGCCATGGCCATTAGCTTGGACACAACTGCGGGGACCTTCACGGTCGGTGGTGGTGTCAATGCAACACTCGTCAATGGTTCGACAGGTGTTGTGACTGTTGGTTCCGGGGCAACTGGCATCACTCTCAATGGCGCGACCGGCGACATCTCGACCCTGAACCTCGCAAGTACCGGCGATGTCACTGCCGGAAGCGGCGGCGCGACCTCCGTGGTGCTTGATGCTGCAACGGGCAGTGTGACAGCTGATGGCAATGTAGTTGCCGGTAACGGTGGTAACGCCGTGACCTTAGACAGCGCTACAGGCGGCGTAACGGCTCCTGGCGATATTACTGCAGGCTCCGGGGGTAACACTGTTATTCTTGACGCCGCGACGGGCGGCGTCACTGCTGTGGGTGATGTCTCCGGCAACAACGTTGCAGCGACTTTAGACGTGACCGCTGGAAACGACATCAGCGCTGGCAACAATGTGGATGCCGCAGTCAATGTGACAGCGGCAGCTGACGTCATTGCTGCCAATGATCTCGTTTCAACTGATGGTCGGGTCGTTGTCCAAACTCCCGGCGCGGCTGCTGAAGTCGTCATCGGGGCTGCGGATGGTTCTGGTCACGGCACGATGTCTGTTTTTGATGTCACAGGTGTGAAGCCCTTAATGACTGTTGCCCGTGACCCAGGTTCTGGTGTCGGTATGGACGACGGCATCTTGGAGGTCTATCAGGACGGTGCCAGCACCATCCAATTGACCGGCAGCACAGGTGATGTTGCGGGTGTCACGAAGAGCTTTGTTCAACCACACCCAACAGACCCCAATCTTATGATCAAGTACGCCTGTCTCGAAGGTGACGAAAATGGGCTCTATGCCCGTGGAACGGCTAAACTCGAGAATGGTTTTGCTCGCGTGAAGTTGCCTGAGAGTTTTGTTCTGGCTGCGGCAAAAAAAGGACTCAGTGTGCATCTCACACCGATGGGAGACTGCGCTGGCCTCTACGCTCCCGTGGCCGAATTGACTCGAGAAGGATTCGTGGTGCGTGAGCTCTTTAGCGGTCGCAATACGATTCAGTTCTCTTGGAACGTCAATGGCGTGCGCCGTGGCATGGAAGAGTATAAGGCCATTGTGCCCAATACTGCTTTCCGCCCAACAACAAGGGACCAAGAGTTCTTACCTGGCCGTCCTGGATTGCAAGCGATCATGATCAAAAGTGGTCTTTTGAATTCAGACGGAACGCCCAACGCCCAGGTCGCTGCGGATGCCGGGCGTCCAGTCAAAACCATGGAAGAAAAGAAACGTGAGCGTGCCGACGCGCGAGCTAATCGCAAGAAGTAGTACGACGTTTCATGCAAAAAAGAGAGCCTCGCTTCTTCGGAAGCGGGGCTCTTTTACTTGCTCGGATCCTAACGGAACTCCACCTTGGGTTTGCCCGTCATTATTTTCGTGGGCAATCGTCGAGCTTGAATGCCGATAATCGCCAGGCTTTCACCACTGAACATCAGACGAAAATCAGTGCCACCATTTTCGCGATTGGCAAACCGTGGATCTGGCAGAGTGTAGAGCAGTCGATTCTTGTCTGCGCTGGGCCCATCCAAACGCATACTTGGCGTGCTCTTGTAAGCGCCGTCAACCGGCGCTGATCGGTCCCAGGAGTCATATTGGAGTACGATCTTGCCCTTTGACGAAGG